>JAGBVY010000069.1 GCA_017630115.1 Tidjanibacter sp.
ACGGAACCTATATGACCCGTCACACAAGCGGATATAACTCGCTTATCTTTGAGATCACCGACCACATCCGCGTAAATGAGGAAAACTCTATCGCCGTCCGCGTTGACAGCGATCAGCCCGAGGGCTGGTGGTACGAGGGCTCGGGAATATATCGAAACGTCAACTTTTGGGTGGCGGAGAGCATATATTTTAAGCCCCGAAAGACCTTTGTGCGAACCGATATGGAGGGCAGAGTCAACGCAGATAGGGGAGGTGTCGCGAAGCGACGGAGAGGTTAGTTGCGCCTCTGGCGCACCATAATTTTCAATTCTCCATTTTCCATTTTCAATTCGTATCTTTGCTCTCATTAAACCACAAACCACAAAGATATTTTCACAATGAAACAATCGAAATTTTTTGCGACCTTCTCGGCCGAGGTGCTTGCGTCGAACACCTACGAGGGTGGCTTTGCGGGCATCTACAATGGCCTTACCCCCTCCACAGCCTACACTGCGGTGGCCTTTGGCTATGCCGACGGCGTTATGACCACCACCTATGTGGCCCACTCGGCCTCGCTGACCACCCTCGCAGCACAATAGTACGCCACAATAGAGCGGTTGAGCCAAAAAAGTATTATATTTGTAGTTGCAACAGACCCTTAATCAGCCCAATAGAATGAACTACGACGTTTTTATCTCGTGCAAAAGCGAAGACTACCCACTTGCCAAACCAATCTACGACTACCTTGTCGAAAGCGGTTTAGTTGTCTTTTTGGCAAGCGAAGAGCTTAGAAATAGGGGTGTGGCTTTCTATGGCGAAATCATCGACGAGGCTTTGGATAGTGCCGACCATATGATTGTTTTTGCTTCTAAGGCTGAGTATGTTACCACCCCGTATGTTAGCTACGAGTGGCGCACTTTTGCCGAAGAGTTGCGCTCTGGTCGTAAGGGTGGCAATATCGTTACGGTACTCAAAGGTGTCAGTGTACCCAAACTCCCCATTGGACTGAGAAACTACCAGTCGTTTAACTACAACGATTATAGGGATTTGATTTCCTATTTGCCTGTCAAAGGTGGTGCAGTTCCCCCTCCTCAGCCAAAACCACAGCCCAAACCTGCACCCACAACTAAGACCTATAAGGTGGGCGACCTCTACGACGATGGCACAAAGAGGGGTGTGGTATTTGAAGTAACACCCGACGGCAAGCACGGCAAAATAGTTAGCTTAGAGAAGGCTAAATTGTTTTGGTCTAATGAAGAGAAGGAAACTGGAGCAACGAGTCGTACAGATGGTATGAAGAATATGCAGGCAGTGTATAAAATTGAAGGTTGGCGAGAAAAATATCCTGCCTTTGCTTGGTGTGCCAAATTGGGCGAGGGATGGTATCTGCCCGCGGTAGAGGAATTAGAAGAGTTGTTTGAGGTTAAGGATATAGTAAATGAGGAGTTGGAACGTCAAGATGCCACCCTGCTTGATGAGTGGCTTTGGTCTTCAACGGAATACGATGAAGAAGATGAAGACGATGAGTTTTGCGCGTGGGGTGTCAATGTGGACAATGGCGGCACCTACTACAACATTAAGCGCAACTACGACTATGTGCGCGCCGTCTCCGCTTTTTAAGTTTTAGGCTTCGAGCGCAAGCGAATTTCTATGCCAAAGCCCCGCAACAGTTGCGGGGCTTTGGCGTTTTAAGGGTTTTAAGGGCTATAAGGGCCTTAGGGGCTTTAAGGAGTTTAAGGCCCATAGGGATTATAGGCCCTTAATTTTCAATTTTCAATTCTCCATTTTCAATTTTACTTTACGAGCAGTTCGGGGTAGTCGGTGGTGATGTAGTCCACGCCCAGAGCTATGGCACGCCTTTGGTCGGAGGGGTCGTTGATAGTCCAAATGTTGGCCTCCAAGCCACGTTTGTGCAGCTCATCGACAAACTTGGGGTTGCCCACATAGATACCTCCGTGATAGTCTGCCCCCGCAAAGCCCTCGTCGAGAAGTTGTCCGGCCGTAAGTTCGCCACGCAAGTAGAAAACTTTGTTCTGAGGTGCGAGGCGTATAAACTCCTTGCAGGCAGCGTGGGAGAAGCTGATGTAGTCGGTGCGGTGGGCAAGGCCCATCTGCTCAATCATATCCACGGCAAGTTTCACGGCAAGCATCTCTCGCTCGCGGTTGTGGTGACCTTTTAGCTCAAAGACAAGCTGTATGTCGGGGTATTGTTGCGCTACCCTCAGAAAGTCCACGAGCAGAGGCAGGGGCTCGCCATTGCTGAGGCGGTAGTCGGCGAGGTCGGTATAGTTGAGCTTCTCGACACGCTCTCCGCCAAGAGAGTCGTCGTGGTAGAGTATGAGCTGGTCGTCGGCAGTGAGCCACACATCAAATTCGCTACCCCAACATCCCAGTTCGGCAGCCGCAACAAACGACTTTATGGAGTTCTGGGCGCTGCCCTCGGCACGCCAGTAGCCTCGGTGGGCAATGACCTTGGGTTGGGCCGAGAGGGTGGTGGTAAGTAGCAGGAGCGATAGAAGTAGTGTTGTTGTACGTTTCATTTTTCTTGGGGGAAATAATATCTACTGCAAAGATATATATTCTCGCGCAAAAAGTGTATTTTTGTGGCAACGAACAAAGATTTGATACCTACCCAGACGAAATCACACAAAAGATAGTATGAAAACTTTTTTTCGACAGAGCATTGCATTGGCCATTGCAGTTGTGGCAGTGAGCCTCTCGGCTTGCAAGGACCCCGAAGTGACCGAGGTGCGCTATTTGGCCTCGGCAACCCCAACCGTTGAACTCTTCCACCTCGACGAAGAGAGTGAGGTGCTGAGTGCAGTAGGGGGCTTTCTGCGTGGTAGCGCTGTAACCACCTACCCTAACTGCACCCACAAGGCCGACGGTGTGCGTTATATGAAACTCGCCCTCGACGGAGAGGTGTTCTACTCCGAGGAGCAGAACTTGGTGCTGACCCCACGCGAGGCCGTCAAGGAGCAGCAGATGTGGGTACGCACCCCTGCAACCATCATTGGCGATAGAGAGCGCTCGACCATTGCGGGCTTTGCCGATAAAAACGAGTGTCTGACCATTGTGGACTACGACTCGTTGCGTCACGACGGTACGGTTGCCACCTATCGCGTGAGGCTCGGCGATGTGGAGGGCTATGTCTATGGTAAGTATTTGGTTTTCACCCCCGAGGAGGCTGCCGAGCGCTACTTGGCCGACCTCTACGACCCCATCCACAAGGCTGTGAAAAACTCTTTCGGTGGCGGTCAGGCCATTGGCTGCGACTTCTACCCTGTGGAGAAGCCCTCGTTTGAGCATAATCCTATGCCCCACGCTTGCTACTCGCTCTACCTTAATTCGGGAACAAATGTTCTGAAAAACATCGAGTCCTACATTGCGCTGGCTAAGGAGAGCAAAATCAACACCTTCGTTATCGACATCAAGGATAACGAAAGCCCCGGCTACAAGGCCGATGCAATGAAGGAGTACTCGCCCACCAACTATCGTCGTGCGGGCGACAAAGAGGCCCTCTATCGCAAAGTTGTGGCTCGTTTGCACGAGGAGGGATTCTATGTTGTGGGCCGTATCACCTGCTTCAAAGACTCCTACTTTGTGAAGGATAACCCACATTGCGCCATAACCGAGAAAGCCACCGGCGAGCCTTTCAAACACAATAAGGCCTACTGGCCCAGCGGTTTCGACCGTCGTGTCTGGGAGTTCAATGTAGCTCTGGCCAAGGAGTCTGTTGAGAAATTTGGTTTCAACGAGATAAACTTCGACTATGTGCGCTTCCCCGATAGGATGACCAAAGTGGAGGATGTGGTCGATTACCACAATCGCTATGGCGAGAGCAAGGTGCAGGCCATACAGCGCTTTGTGCAGTACGCCTCAGACGAGATTCACAAGGTGGGTGCCTATGTTTCGATAGATGTCTTTGGCGAGAGCGCCAATCCCGGCTATACTACCGCCTATGGTCAGTATTGGCCCGCCATCAGCAATGTGGCCGACGTGATTAGCGGTATGCCCTATCCCGACCACTTCTCCAACGGCTACTATGGCATACAGAAACCTTGGAACAACCCCTATAAGATACTCTATGAGTGGGGCCGCAGGGTGCAGGATAGGCAGAAAGTGACTCCCACGCCTGCTGTTGTCCGCACTTGGGTGCAGGCCTACAATGTTATGCGTCACGTCGATAGGAACGGCATTGCCTACGACGCCGAGAATGTTGAGAAGGAGATTAGGGGACTTTATGCTGCGGGCCTTACGGGTGGCTACATCACTTGGCTTGCCTCGTCGAACATCGAGAAGTACCGCCAGCAGTTGGGTGCTTTCAAGCAGGACTACTATGCCGACTGGTCCAACCCCGACTTCTACTACGACCCCAATACCTCCCACGCAACCGATGCAGAAGAGTAGGGGTGTATTTTCAGTTACAAATTATTGGGGAGATTGTACTTTATTTATAACTTTGTAGAAGATTTGTTGCTCGGGTTAATGACCCGCAAATAATTAACATCTAAATAAGCCCAATAAAGAAACCTTTATTTAATAACTCTTAAACACTTATTTTATGGAACTTATTACTATTCTTGTTTGGATTGCCTGTGGATTTGGTTGCTACAAATTGGCTGAGAGGCAAGGCCGCAATGTTACAATCGCAGCAGTTTTGGGTGTGTTGCTCGGTGTATTTGCTGTACTTGGTTACCTTATCGCTGGCGACAAAAAGTAAGCTTTGAAGATTTGATTTATAAAAAATAAGTGGAGCATAAGCCCCACTTATTTTTTTATTTTATATCTTGATAACTACTCTTTGCGGATGATTTTTGCGCCCAAGGCGTTCAGGCGGCCCTCTATGTTCTGGTAGCCCCTATCAATCTGCTCCACATTTTGGATTATGCTCTTGCCGTCGGCATTCATAGCGGCAATCAGCAGAGCCACACCTGCGCGAATATCGGGCGAGGCCATAGTGGTGGGTCTGAGGCGGCGCGAGTGGTCGTGACCGATGACCGTAGCCCTATGGGGGTCGCAGAGGATAATCTGAGCGCCCATATCGATGAGCTTATCCACAAAGAACAGACGACTCTCAAACATCTTTTGGTGGATGAGTACCGAGCCTTTGGCCTGTGTGGCTACCACCAAGAATACACTCAGCAGGTCGGGGGTGAGTCCGGGCCAAGGAGCGTCGGCAATGGTCATAATAGAGCCGTCCATAAAACTCTCAATTTCGTAGTGCTCTTGGCGTGGGATGTAGATGTCGTCGCCACGTTGCTCGAAGCGTATGCCCATACGAGCAAACTGGGCGGGGATTATGCCTAAGTTGTCAAACGAAACGTTTTTTATGGTCAGCTCCGAGCTTGTCATTGCGGCCATACCGATGAAACTACCCACCTCAATCATATCGGGCAACATTGTGTGCTCCGTACCCCCGAGGCTCTCCACACCGTCGATAGTCAGCAGGTTGGAGGCTATACCCTCAATCTTTGCACCCATACGGCAGAGCATCTTGCAGAGCTGTTGGATGTAGGGCTCGCAGGCGGCGTTGTAGATTGTTGTGCGACCCTCGGCCAACACGGCGGCCATAATGATGTTGGCTGTGCCCGTAACCGAGGCCTCGTCGAGAAGCATATAGGTGCCTTTGAGTCTTTCGGCGCCCACCTCAAAGAAGTCGCCCGAGGAGTCGAAGTTGATGTTGGCGCCGAGCTTTTGGAAACCAATGAAGTGGGTATCGAGGCGACGACGACCAATCTTGTCGCCTCCGGGTTTGGGTATGTAGGCCACACCAAAGCGTGCCAAGAGTGGGCCGATGACCATCACCGAGCCACGCAGTTTAGAGCCACGCTTGCGGTAATCCTCGGTGCGGAGGTAGCCCAAGTCAATATCTTTTGCTCGGAAGGTGAAAACACCCTCGCCCAGACGTTCAACCTCTACGCCCAAGTTCCTCAGCAACTCAATCAGGGCCAATACATCCACAATCTCAGGTACGTTGTGGAGCGTAACCTTCTGGTCGGTGAGCAGTGTTGCGCAGATGATTTGCAGAGCCTCATTCTTGGCTCCCTGTGGGGTAATCTCGCCGCTGAGTGAGCGGCCTCCATAGACCTCGAAATATGCCATACTATACGACTTCTTCGTTAATAAATGGTTTGGATTGTGTGTAAAGATAGTAACTTTTGGGGAGTATTACAACCCTTTGGGCTACTTGCGCTCGCCAAAGAGGTTTATTCGAGCAAAAACTCTGTTGCGACGGGGCAGAAGAATCCACTCCACCATCAGTAACAGCAAGGCCACCAGTAGGGGCAGATAGAACAGCTCGTCGTACTCCTCAAATACGTTGGCCATAAGTTTGGCCTTTTCGGTCTGTTCCACACGCGCCACAATCTCCTCCACGCCAATCGAGGCGTTGGTGGCTCTGATGTAGGCTCCGTCGCTCAGGGCGGCTATCTTTTGGAGTGTGGACTCGTCGAGTTTCGACACAACAATCTCCCCCTTGCTGTCGCGTATGAAGTCGTCGCCAACGGCTATGGGCGCACCCTCAGGCGTACCCATACCAATGGTGTAAATCTTCACTCCCTCGGCGGCGGCTCTCTCGGCAGCGGCCAGAGCGTCGTCCTCGTGGTTTTCGCCGTCGGTGACCAAAATAATCACCCTACTACTACCACTCTCGCTCGTAAAGGCGCTCGACGCAAGCTCTATGGCTGCTCCTATGGCCGTACCCTGACGGGTTACTTGGGTGGTGGATATGCGCTCCACGAAGTTGCGGGCGGTTAGGTAGTCGCCCGTAATGGGCACCTGCACATAGGCGTCGCCTGCAAAGATAACCACACCGATGTATTGCTCTTTGAGCCCCTCAATCATACGACTCAGGGCATACTTGGTTCTTTCGAGCCTATTGGGTGAGAAGTCGCTTGCGAGCATCGAGTTCGACACATCCACAGCCACAACAATCTCCACACCCTCGCGCTCCACCTCGCGCAACTTCGAGCCCACCTGAGGGCGAGCCAGAGCCACCACCATAAAGGCGTAGGCTGCGGCAAAGAGCCAAAACTTCAATCTCAGCTTGCCCTTCGACGCATCGGGAGCAAGGCGACGTATGGCCTCGTTGCTACCAAATCGCGAGAGCATTGCGGCCCTGCGTGAGAGCGCCCACTCGAAGAGTAGCGCCAGCGGCACAATCAGCACGAGCAGGTAGAGGTAGTCTATGTTTGCAAATCTAAACATCTGTTTTTCTCCTTTTTTGTGGGTTGAGGTATTATGGCACTTTGTTGAGCCACAATCGGCCCACAGCAAACTCCAAGAGCAGCAATACTATGGCTGCCAACAACCAACCTGCAAAGTGCTCGTTGTGGCGGGTATAGTTGTCGGTCTCTATGCGCGATTTCTCCAACTCGTTGATACGTTCATATATGTTGCGGAGTGAGCCTTTGTCGGTGGCCCTAAAATACTCTCCTCCGGTGCGGGCTGCAATATCGGTTAGGGTCTGTTCGTCAATCTCCACGAGTTGTTGGTGGTAGCGTATGTTGCCCCACGCATCGTAGTAGGGGTAGGGGGCGTAGCCACGCTTGCCGATACCCACCGTATAGACCTTTATGCCATACTCGGCGGCAATGTCGGCGGCCGAGAGTGGGGCCACCTGACCGGCATTGTTCACACCGTCGGTAAGCAAAATTATGACTTTACTCTTGGCGTCGGACTCGCGCAGACGATTGACCGCCGTAGCCAGAGCCATACCTATGGCTGTGCCGTCGTCCACCACTCCAAATTTCACCTGTGAGAGCAGTGTTTGCAGGGCGGCCTTGTCGGTTGTCAGGGGGCTTTGGGTGTAGCTCTCGCCGGCAAATGCCACCAAGCCTATGCGGTCGTTGGGGCGGTCGGCAATAAACTTTGCGGCCACCTCTTTGGCTACCGTGAGTCTGTCGGGCTCAAAGTCGGCTGCGAGCATTGTGCCCGACACGTCGAGTGCAAGCACAATATCCACACCCTCGACAGTGGTTTTGCTCAGGTGTTCACTACTCTGTGGGCGTGCCAGAGCCACAGCCACCACCACAACAACCGCACACCTTAGTACCATAGGTAGGTGGCGGCAGTAGTATTTCAGTGTGCGAGGGGCTTTGCTAAGGGGGCGCACACTCGACATTTTCAGCGAAGCACCGCCCGCCCTCTGAAACCAGAGGTAGTAGGCCACCATAGGCAACACGAGAGCCGCCAGCCACAACATATTTGGATTTGCAAATCTCATCTCTTTCCCTCTTTGTTTCTATCTACCAATTCTTACCCGAGCGAGCGACACCCACAGCCTTTTCGGCATCAATCTTCTCGCGGGTCTTATCCTCGGCGGCTTGCACAGCGTTGAGGAGCTGCTCGCTCTCAGGGCTTGGTCCCTCCTCGGGGCGAGGCTCTGAGCCTTCGCTCGGGTCGGGCTTGTCGCCTTCGGGCTGTTCGGGCTGCTCGGGCTGCTGCTCGTCGTCGTTGTTGTTACTATTTTGGTCTTGATTTTGGTCTTTGTTCTGGTCCTGATTCTGCTGTTGTTGGTCTTGCTGCTGGTTTTGGTTATTCTCCTGCTGCTCAATGAGTTTCTTGGTGTAGGCGTAGTTGTATTTAGCCTCCAAGTCGGCAGGGTTGAGCCTCAGCGACTCCTTAAACGACTCCAAAGCCTCGCTTAGCTTCTGTTGTTGAAATTGGGCGTTGCCACGATTGAAATAGGCTTTGGCCTTAATGTTGTCATCCACTTTGTCACTCTCCAAGAGGTCAGCAAAGGTACTCTCGGCAGCCTCATACTCACCTTTGGCATACTGCGAGTCGCCCAAGTTGAATGTGGCCTCTACGGAGTTGGGCTGACGTTGGAGCGCCTCACGATAGGACTTCTGAGCCTCATCCATACGTTGCTCCTCGTAGAGCCTGTTGCCTTTGCGGATGTGGCGACGCTCTGGGAACATCTGGCCGTAGGCGGGCCCGCAGATTCCCAGCAGCACAACAAGCATCAGCACGCTATTTCTCATTCTGGTCTGCATCTTGCTTGTCCTCCTCCATTTTTTCTTTCACAATTATACCCTCCACACTCTGTTCGCCCTCGGAGACAACCTGTTCGGCCACCTCTTTGCTCTCCTCCACAAAGTAATAGACGGTGTAGTAGGCGGCCTCGTTGGTCTCAGCTGTGGGTATGTGTTTGGCAAACTTCACGAGGTCGCTCTCGCCAAGCAGTGTGCCCAGCTCTCGTCTTTGCTTGTCGCTTAGTGGCAACTGCTTGAAGGCCTCGACTATTTGGTCGGTTGTCATCTCCATAGCACCCACACCAAAGCGTCCGTCGAGGTAGCTACGCAAAATATCCATCAGTCGGGTGTAGTACTCCTTGTAGCGACCATTCTGCCACAACTTCTGACTATCCAACACCAAGAGTGAGCGTATGGCCACAATGTGGGGTGCCTCTTTGGGGAGCTCAACGGCCTCCTGAGTGCCACGCGAGCGACGCAAGGCCCTCACCACAAGCCACACAAGCGAAGCCACCACAGCTCCCAACAATACCAGCCCCCAGAGGTAGCCCCTGAATTCATCCACCAACAATGGTGCGTCGAGGGGTTGTTTTATGTCGTAGATGGTCTGTCGGGCGGTGTCGATGGGTATATCTTGCACCTCCACCGTAAGCCTGCCGTTCCAAAAGAGTGTATCTATCTTTGTGCCATCCGTATAGGCCACAGCCAAAGAGTCGAAGCCATAGGTTGCAGGCTCAAAACTTCTCAGTCGGTAGCTCTTTCTTAGTCGGTAGCCCTCCGCGTTGGGGGTGGTGCGTTCGGCCGCCACATCCTCCACAAGCTCAATGCGACCTTCGGCCAAACCCTCGTCGAGTAGGGGTAGAGCCACCTCATAGCTGTCGCTCGCGGCCTCCACCTCCACAACGAGTTCGAAGTGGTCGCCCAACAAGATGCTCTCAGGCTCAAAGGCTGCCCTGACAATACGCACAGGCTCTTGGGCTGCAACTCCCTGAATCACAACCATAAGCCCTGCTAATGCAGCCAACATATATTTCACCAATGCTCTCATCTATCGTCGTCGAAAGAGTTTTAGTAGTTCCTTAACATAGTCCTTGTCGGTGGGCACATCGGCGCAGTCGATTCGCTGGCGGGCGAGCATCTTGCCCATCTCTTGGCTACGAGTGCTCCACTGCTCGGCATAGTGTTCTCTGACTGCGCGCGAGGAGCTATCAACCCACACCCTCTGGCCACTCTCCGAGTCAATCATCTCCACCAAACCCACATCGGGCAACTCGCTATCCCTCGGGTCATAGACCTTCACAGCCACCACATCGTGTTTGCGCGAGGCTATGCCCAAAACTTTGTCGAGCCTTTCGTTTTGCTCGCTTGGGGTGTCGAAGTCGCTGATAATAAAGGTAGTAGAGCGCTTTTTCAGTACACTCGTCAGGTATTCCATAGGCGCCACAAGTGAACTCCCCTTGCTCTCAGGTTCGGTTTCGAGCAGCGTGCGGATAATCATCAAGATGTGGGAGCGACCCTTCTTGGGAGGAATAAACCTCTCCACCTTGTCGCTAAACAACAAGCACCCTACCTTATCGCCCGTCTGAGCAGCCGAGAAGGCCAACACAGCCGCAATTTCGGTCATAATGGTGCGCTTGGTCTTGTCGCCCGAGCCGAAGCTACCCGACCCGCTCACATCCACCATAAGCATCATCGTCAGCTCCCTCTCCTCTTCATATATCTTGATGTGGGGCTTACGCATACGGGCCGTAACGTTCCAGTCGATGTCTCTCACGTCGTCGCCCAAGCGGTACTCTCTCACCTCGCTAAAAGCCACACCGCGACCTCGGAACGCACTATGATAGTGGCCCGCAAATAGGTCGTTGGAAAGACCGCGAGTTTTAATCTCAATCTTTCTTACCTGTTTTAATATCTCCGATGTGTCTTTCATATTTGAATTTTTTTCTCGGCTGGGTTTTGTGAGATGGGAGCAAGCATAACGCAGCAGCTGCTCACAAGTTACGGCCGACTAAGGTACCTCTACGGCGTTGAGAATCTCGGTTATAATCTCCTCGGTGGTGATGTTCTCGGCCTCAGCCTCATAGGACAGACCAATGCGGTGGCGCAGAACGTCGTGGCACATTGCCCTCACATCCTCTGGGATGACGTAGCCACGGTGTTTGATGAAGGCGTATGCTTTCGAGGCCTTCGCCAGAGCAATGCTCGCACGAGGCGAGGCTCCATATGAGATCATTGGCGAGAGTTTCGAGAGTCCATACTCGGCGGGCTCGCGGGTGGCGAAGATAATATCAACAATATACTTTTCGATTTTCTCGTCCATATAGACATCCGACACCACCTTGCGTGCGCGGGCAATATCCTCTGGGGTGACAACTTTGTGTACCTCGGGCAGCCCCTCGCCTGCGAGGTTGAGCCTTACGATGTCGCGTTCCTCCTGACGCTTGGGGTAGGAGATTTTCACTTTCAGCATAAACCTATCCACCTGAGCCTCGGGCAGAGGATAAGTACCCTCCTGCTCAATGGGGTTCTGGGTGGCCATAACCAAGAAGGGGTCGGGTAGGGCGAAGGTCTCCTCGCCGATGGTCACCTGACGCTCCTGCATAGCCTCCAAGAGTGCGCTCTGCACCTTGGCGGGTGAGCGGTTAATCTCGTCGGCCAAGACGAAGTTGGCGAAGATTGGGCCTTTCTTTACGGTGAACTCCTCGTTCTTCTGGGAGTAGATGAGTGTGCCCACAAGGTCGGCGGGGAGCAGGTCGGGGGTAAACTGCACACGGCTAAATTTGGCATCCACCGCCTTCGAGAGGGTGGTTATGGCAAGTGTTTTTGCCAATCCGGGGACACCTTCGAGCAGTATGTGGCCGCCCGAGAGGAGGCCAATAAGCAGGGTATCGACCAAGTGACGCTGACCCACGATGACGTGTCCAATCTCCATACTCAACGAGTCCACAAAGAGGCTCTCACGCTCGATACGCTCGTTAAGTTCCTTAATGTTAATAATTTCGCTCATAGTATATGTTCTTTGTTGTTATTTTCTCCTTCTCGGCAGGTTGTAACCTCTTATTATCGGTCACCGACACCAAACGAATAGAAATACAAAATTAGTATTTTTTCTTTGAAAAAACTCTCTTCCGCCCCCTCAAAATACCACCCTAAGCGCCATTGGGCACAAAAAGAGCGGGCAAGCCACCCGAGAGAGGCTTGCCCGCAAAGGTAGAGTCAGGCAGCGTGGCTATTAGTTGGCCGACTGCTTGATGATGACGGTTTTTACACGGTTGTCGTTTTTGTAGGTGTAGCCCTCCATTTCGGGGAATGTACACACAACCTCAGCCCAACGCTCCGAGCCGGTGGTGTTGGCCTCGATGTTGGCCAGCCACCAAGTGTCGATGTACTTACCATTCTCATATTTGTAATCCACTGTGAGCCAGTCGATTTCTGCACCTCGTGTGCCACCGGTGTAGTCGTAGCACTTAAACTCGGCTGCGCCATAGAGCATCTGCTCGTTGTGTTTGTCGCCACCCCAGTCGGTTGCGTCGGTGCCATCCACCTTGATAACCCACCAGCTCAGGCCCCAACTGTCTTGTGCGCTTGCGTCGTGGGTGTACTCGGCAGCCAAGCCGCCCCAGAACTCAATGGTCGAGAGGCCGGTGTTGGGGAGCTGAGTTACGAAGAACTGACGGAAAGCTTCTGTGGAGCCATTCTCGAAGAGGTAGCCCTCGGGGGCTTTGTAGGTGCAGCAAACGAGAGCTTTGCGCTCGGCGCCGGTGTTGTTTTCGGTGGCGTTGGCCAGCAGGTGTGTAGAGTTGAACTTACCCTCGCCATTTTTGCCATACTCCACTGTGAGCCAATCGACTACGGGGCCGTTGGCAGCACCCTCGCGGCATACAATCTCAACGTTGCCATAGAGCGCTTGCTCGTTGTTGCGGTCGTCGCCCCAGCTCTCGGCAAAGATGCCATTGACGGTGATTACGCAGTAGCCGAGGTCGAAATTCTCTACCACGCCGCCGGCAATGGTTTGGTCGCCAATGCCGCCATAGAAACCGAGGGTCTTGGTGTTGGTGAAGGCCTGCTGAGTTACGGTGAGGCTCTTCGAGCGGCACTCTTCGGTCACGACGTAGCCATCGACGTCGATGAAACTGGCTGTGACGGTGGCTGTGCGCTCGGTGTCGCTATGGTTGGGTGTGGCCTGAATCCACCAGTGGGTTGTGCCGTCGTTGCGGTAGCCTACGGTGAGCCAGTCGGCTGTGGTGCCTGTGGCGTTGTCTATAACATCAAACTTCACTCCTGTGTAGTACTGCTCGCAGCCTACGCCCTCGCGGTTTTCCCAAGCCTCTGTGCCGGTGGCCCTTACCTGAGCATACCAGTAGCCGCCATCTTTGTCGGTCACACCGTCACACGAGAGGGGGTTGGTTGCGGGGGTGAGTTCGCCGATGTACTGCAAGTCGCCCTTTACGGCCGAGAGATCGGTGCGGTTGTCGGCCTCTTCGAGGTTGAGGTCAATCGAGCTGAGGGTGTTTGTGCCGAAGTCGGCGGGGGTGCTCAGCGAGTTGAATGTGTAGATTGCTACGTCGGTGGTAATGATGTAGCTGTAACCTCCAATCTTCACTCCGGGTACAAACATAAAGATACCCTTGTCGGTTGCCGAGGTAGTCATAGCCATTGGGGTTGTGAGGGTGGTGGTTATGCTTTTCGATGTACCGTCCCAGAAGATGGTACACTCCTCGCCAAAGAGCGAGCCTGAGTTGTCGGTCCAGTATTTGTAGCCTGCCTCGGTGGAGTGGAAGTCGGCAAAGTTGTAGGCTATGGCTGCACCGTTGCCTGCAATGGGTTTGTCCACCGAGAGGAGCTGTACGCTTGTGACTTTTTCGTCGGCATAAAGACCACTCTGTGAGTAGGGACGGTAGTTGAGCACCGTGCCTACGATTTGCATCTGGGTGGTGTAGGAGGTGTTGTCGGCACTTACGGCTATGGGCGAGCCAACCATACGCAGGTTGCTTCGGTTGATTACGCCTGCCTCCTCTTGTGTCTGCTTGGAGGAGTAGTTGAACTCCACCTTGCGTGCCGAGCAACCGTCGTAGCCGCTGTTGCTACCATAGGTGAGCCAAGCCTTGCCTCCGTCAGGTATGGTTGTGAAGGTGGCCGAGGCTTTTGTGGGGTCGCTGCCGAGGTTGAGTGTGCTGCTCTCTTTCTGAGCGAAGCTGTGCGAACCGTCGGCACCAATAAACCACGCCAGCAGAGCGTCATCGGCACTCCACTCCAAGTAGCTGTCCAGAGGGGTTGTAGCCTCCACAGTGATTGTCAGCTCGGGCTTTTCGGGCTCGGGCTCATCGGGGTTGGGTTTGTCGGGATTCTCGGGAGTGTCGGGGTTGGGCTTGTCGGGATTCTCCACATTGGGCTTGTCGGGAGTAGGCTCTACGGGGTCTTCCTCGCAAGCTGTCATTAGCGCCAATGTGGCCACAAGAGCCACCATAGTAGTGAAAATGCGTTTCATAGGCTGTGTTTTTTAGGTGGGTGACGATATTATAGGTAGGCTCGACCTCTCGGCCGAGCCTACCTTGTCTATTACCAACGCAAATTGGTTATGTGGGGTCTTGGTGGAAGAACGAAGTGGAGTTTACAGTGCCATCAGCATTGTAGCACACAATCTTCACATAGCGCCTTGCACCATTGGGGTCGCTGTTGAGTGTGTTGAACTTGGGATACCAAGCTACCCTGTGGCCACTAATCCAAGCAACCATCTCAAACATCTCCTGCTGCTCTGCAATGCTGTGAATGGTTACATTTGGAGCGGTCTCTTCGTTTGTGTACTCTGCAAATGCAAATACTTTCGCTGTGATAGCGGCCAACTGCTCATTGGTAAGTGTAGCTATTTGCTCAGTGCCAGTATATGTCTTACCATCAATGGTTACAGATGTCATTTCGAAATAAACAGAGTCAACAAGACCAGTGGTGTTGTTGAGCATACCAGTGTTGTGGCTTATGTTGCTTGCCCAAACCCAATTGGTCACACCGCTACCATCGCCAACATTCTCATCGTCATCGCCTTCAACAGCACCGGCTTGGGTGATAGTCGAAGTGATGATACGGTTGTTGTTGGGGTAAGCAAATTCGTCGCTATCGGGCCAAATGCAACAAACAACAGCTTGGCGCTCTGCACCCTCGTTGGGCTGAACGGTAATCCACCATACGCAGTCGGTAATGTTGCCATTGCCATTGTTTTCGTACTCAGCCGTAATCCAATCGAGTTCGGGAGCAGTCTCGTAGTTGCCGGCAGCGGCATCCTCGGGAGATATGCACCTGAAAATCACTTCACTGTAATCCTCATTCCATTTGCGACTTTCTGTTCCATTGAAGTATGCCAAGCAATAACCAATGTTGTGGTCGGTTACACCCTCTTTGGCAACACTCACATTTTTGTTGATTGCATCTTGGAAGGTGACGTTGGTGGCAGCACCTGCTGCATATTGAGCGAGGCGGCGCTCAAAGCTCTTGACAGTTGTACCATCATCAAACTCGTAACCATCGGGCAGAGTGATACGGCAGTAAACCATAGCCTCCCTCGTGGCTCCGGTATTGTTCTCCTCGATGTCCATAAACCAGTACTCGGAATTTATTTTACCGTAGGAATCTTTGCCATAGTAAATATTTACCCAATCAACGGGAGTACCTGCCTCTGCTGCGCCAGAACCCCAAACGGTCAGGAAGAATTGTGCCGAGCCATAGATAGCCTGTTCATTGTGGCTGTTGCCTGCAAAATCAACTGCTTTTGCGCCGTCAACATTGAAGAAGATGTAGCCCAATTGCTTGTTTGATGCGGCCTCGCCCTCTATTGCGATATCTCCAATACCTGCCTCAAAGGTAACAACTTTCGTAGTCCTTCTCTCGCTAGCTTTTTCGAGGTCGAGTAGAATGTTTTTCAGCTCGTTCTCGTTGAACTTGGTTGCTTTGCTAGAAGCGTCGAAGGTGTAGGTTGCTTTGTCGGTTACGACAATATACTTGTAGCCGCTAACCGAAACGGGAGGTACGGGCATATAGACACTCTTGCCAGCGGCCTCCTCTGCGTTGGTAGCCTCAATAGCCTCGGGGGTGGTGATGTTGGTAAGAATGTAGTTGAAATCTGCAGCGTAGAACACCTTGCACTCATCGCCAAGGGTGCTGCTTGTGTCTTGATGATATTTGCCCTCTACAAAGTTGTAGCCAATCACCGCTCCACTATTAGAAATCTTCTCGTTGGTCTGCAACTTAACCATCTGAATCTTCTCAGAACTATAAGCGCCAGTACCCGAATAGACAATGTAGCGCATCATTGTGCCAACAATACCCATCTGAACATCAATGGTCTCGCCCTCCTCGCCAGTTACAGCTGTGGTGTTACTTTTCAGTTTGATGTACTCGGGGTTGATTGCGCCCAAGGTGGGCTGAGTGAGTTCGTGTTTGAATAGGAACTCCTGTTTTTGCACATTAGCTCCTCCGTTGATGCCTTTTACAAACCATACGTCACCAGCAGGGATGTTGTTGAAATTGAAAGTACCCACAAAGCACTCCTCCTCTTCGGCGAGAGCTGCGGTTTGGTTGCCGGTAGCAAATAGTGCAATGAGGTTGTCGCCTTTGCTCCATTTCAGACCCTCATTGTCGGTGAATGTAGTTCTGTTAGCGTTGCCAATCGAAGCAACAACAGTCAGAGATTTGTTCTCAGCATCGGGAGTGATGCCCTCCTCGGGCTCGTTTGTACAAGCGGCAAGTGCAGCCACACTGGCTACAACTGCAAAAGCATATTTGAAAATCTTTTTCATACTCTTTTCCTCCATCTTTTTAGCCCCAAGTCTCATCCTCGGATACAACATAATTGAAATCTCCTTGACCTCCCTGTTCGTACCAGAGAGTCGAGCTGGCTGCAATGCCGCTCTCAACAGCAACCAGAGTCTCCTCGATTGCTGGACTTTGATAGTTCTTTTTCATAGAATTTTGTTTGATTTTTAGGTAGTTTATTTAATGTTGATTATCGTTATTTTTTCCTCAGACAGAACCAGTTGAAGTTGGCCCTACCGCCGTCGAGTACCACACGCAGAGTGTGGCGACCTTTGCTCAGAGGGAAGCCATCGGTGAGGTCGGTCCTCCACACATCCTCCGAGCCTGTGGTGGCAAAGGTCTTGGTTGCAACCCTCTGGCCGTCAATCTCAAAGCCGAAGGTGCCGTCCACCAAGTTGGAGTAGCGGGCCAGCAACTCGTAGTTGCCATCCTCGGCCACCTCAATGCCATACTCCACCCACATAAACGTGGCGAAGAAGTCGCACAACACCACAGGGCCTGTGGCGTCGGTGGAGGCTATGATGCGGGGCGTATTTTGCCACTCGGTGCCTTCGGCCAGAGCCTCGGCATTGTTGGAGCGGTAGTGGGCCGCAGGGAAGGCCTCGCCGGTGGGGTAGTAGCACTCCTTGTCGAAGGTGGAGAAATAGACATACTCCTTGCCCAGAGGGGTCAGCTCAGGATTGTTGGCGTTGGTGTTGAGCAGGCTGATAGCCTTCCAGCTGCCTGAGCCACGCGACATAAACCACGCATAGCCACCCACCTTGTCGTCGCTCTCCATATAGTTCAGCACGTCGGCCATATAGTACTGTTGCCTGGGCACGTCGTTGGTGATGCCGCTACCTGCGTGGCAGAACTCGGTCATATAGACGGGTTTGCCATACTTGTCGAAGCGACGGATGAAGCTTTTGAGCGACTCGCCCGAGGGCATATAGCAGTGTACGGCTATGCCCTCCACATCGTCGAGGCTCACACCGGGCTGCGCGAAAAACTCGTCGAGCCACTTTATGGGGTCGCTATAACCGGCCAACGTGCCGTAGTTCACCGCAGGCGATATGAGTTTCATCCCAATCTCGTCGGCAAAGGCTTTCAGCTCGGGCCAGTAGGAGGCCGCCACCTCGGGGGTCATATTGGCTTGGTCGGTGAGGTTGGGCTCGTTGTAGGCGAGTATGTACTTGGCCTCGGGATAGCTCTGCTTGTAGGCCCTCATCTCGGCAGCGCCGAAATGGTTGTTCCACGCCATTGGCATAAAGACCATACCGTTGTCGTGCATAAGCTGTGCGTAGGGAACGCTTGAACCCCAGTTGTACTGCCAGCAAACACCCGGAGCAAGCAGCCTTACGTCGGATTCGAGCTGCATAGGGCCGCTTATACCGCGCTTGGTGCTACGGGCTTGGCGGATGGTGTACTCCATTGTAAGATTGGCAATGTCGTCGCCATTGGGGGTAGGCTCAACAGGGCCGCAACCAACCATTGTTGCTACCACCAATGTGGCGAGCCAAATGTTTCTATATCTCATAGCTGTAAAAATGTTTTGTATCTTTTCTAACCACTAATCACTGACAACTACTTCTGATACACTCTAACATAGTCCACATACATCTTGGCCTCGTCGCCCTCATTGGGGAGTGCGGTGATGCCGCCGGCGTTGAGAATGCCGGTGAAGCGGCCACCCACAGCGAGGTTGAAGAGGATGAAGTGGTCGTGGTGGAAGTAACGACCCGTAGCCCACTCGTCGTCGGTACCCTCAATGCCCATTTCGTAGTAGGGAGCGGCATTGGGATTTTTGTCCAAGTCGAGATACATTTTTATGCTCTTCTCGTCCCAGATGAGGGTGTAGAGGTGGAAGCCCTCTTGGAGTGAGTAGGGGGCGTTCGACGACTTGGCGTAGTTGGGATAGTTGCCATTTTTGTAGAAACCCCAGTGGCAAGCGCCATTGAAGAAGGTCTCTTGTGTGCCTGTGGTTATGCCGTGCGAGTTGCCCATTTCGAGTATGTCAATCTCGCCACAGCTGGGCCAACCCACCGCGGAGAAGTCGTTGCCCATCATCCAGTAGGCGGGCCAGAGTCCGTTGGCGGTCTTGGGCAGGCAGATGTAGGCCTCCACCTTGCCGTGGGTGAAGTACTTTTTGTGCATCGAGTTGATGCGACCCGAGGTGAACGACTTGCCCGAGAAGTTCTCGCGACGGGCGGTGAGTGTCAGGCAGCGACGGCCGCTCTCGGGCTCTTCCGAGATGGCGACATTCTCCTCGCGGTAGTACTGCAACTCGGCGTTGCCACCACCATTGCCATTTACCTCAATGTTCCAAGCCGTAAGGTCGAGCTCATTGCCATCGAAGAGGTCTTGCCAAACGAGTTTGTAGCCGTCTGTTTCGCCCGAGCCGTTTTGTGCGGGGTAGTCCGAGTGGTTGCCGTCACCGGTGGTGGAGTTGTTGTCGCCACAAGCTGTCATCGCCCCAAGCAAAAGAGCAAGCGCAAAAAGTGTTGTTTTGGTCATAATCCTAAAAATCCCTTTTATTAACTATTTTGTTTTGTTCGTTGTCCGAAGTGGTGGTTTGGAGGGTGGTGAAACCCACCAAACCGAAGTTACCCAAAGCCGTACGTTAGGCTATTTTGCGGGTTTGTAGATGAAGCAAGCATCGAGGTTGAGTGCGCCCGAAGCACCGCTCAGTACAGCTATAACGTTGTGGCCACCCTCCTGAGTTGTGGGGTTAGCACCGGCGCCGAGGTTGGCAGTCCAGAGCAAGCCGTTGTTGGTAAATGCGGTCATAGGAACCTCAATAGCATACCACTCGCCGTCGCGGGGGTAGCCATAAGCGCCAGTTACATCAATAGCAATTTTGGCCTCTGCACCACCGTCGCTATACATAACAAGCTCGTGGGTGGCGTTGTCCTGCGACTTCATAGCCAAGTGGAGAACATAGTCGGCGGGGTGAGCAGTGATGTCGGCCAATTTGGAGAGTTTGGCAGCGTCGTAGCAGCAGAAGCCTGCGCCCGACCAACCAACAGTGCCTACTTGGAGGGCTACCCAACCCTCAACTTCGCCGAAATAGTTAGGACCGGTGGAGGTGCCGGCAACGTAGGTATTCTCCCAAATCCACAACCAAGTGGTGGTGTCATCAACGCGGAGGTCGGCCACTACTTTGCCTTTGATGGTCTCGTAGGTAACGGCGTCCATAACGATGGGGTAGTAGTTGCTGCCGTTCAGACAAGCGTAGCTGCTGTTGCCACCGGTGTTATCTCCGGGGTTTTCAGTGTTACCACCTGGGCCGGGTTTAGGAGTTTCGCCCTCATCGGGTTTCTCGCCACAAGCGAACAACATTGCTGCGATGGCAGCCATAGCAATAAATTTTTTCATAGTGCTTTGTGTGTTTAATAGGTTAATTTATAGTTGTTTGTGTTATTTGTGTCGGACTAATAGTAGCCGTTGTTTTGGTCGAGGCCTCCCAGACGAATCTCCTCCGAGGGGATGGGCATAAGTTCGTGTTTGCCCTCTACAAAGGTGGCCATCTCGGTGCCTTCGATGTTGCCGCCGGCGTTATCTGCCCCATACTTCTCTTTGTAGGCGTTCATTGTGGAGGCGGCAATACCCCAACGGCAGAGGTCAAACCAACGATGACCCTCCATAGCCAGCTCCACCCTGCGCTCGTGGCGCAGAGCCTCGCGGGTGGCCTCCACTGCGGGCATACCCACACGACCACGCACCCTATTGAGTGCATCTTTGCCAGCCGAGAGGTTACTACCACTCTCAATGCAAGCCTCGGCAAACATCAGCAACACATCGGAGTAGCGTATCTCCTTACGGTTGATGGGTGCTCGGGTGGCGTGCGAGAGGGGTATGTAGCTACCGTCGGTATCTTGGAGGGCATACTTGCGGCTCATATAGCGCGAGCCGAGATAGATCTCTTGTGTGGGGGTCTCAATCTGGGCGTCGGTGGGGTTGATGATGGTCACATCCCTGCGTGGATCGCCCTCCTCATACTCGTCGTAGAGGTCCTGAGTGGGTTTGTTAAAGCCCCAACCGGCGTTGCCACCACAGAGCACCGTCGAGCGCGAGCGGGTGAGAATCACTGTGAAGGTACCACGAGTGAAACCATTGCCCTCGCCATAGTCGCTTGTGGGGTCTTCGGCGTATTGAATCTCAAAGACCGACTCAATGCCATTTTCGCCCGAGAGGTAGAAGTTGTCGGCATAGTTGGCCCAGAGGTCATACTCGCCACTGGCCATAATCTTCTGGCCCCAAGCAATCACCTCGTCGTAGTTTTTCAGGTAGAGGTTCACCTTCATAAGCATAGCCTGAGCTGCTCCTTTGGTCACACGACCCAACTCCTCGGGGGTCATATCGCTTTTGAGTGCGAGGTCGGCCTCGGCCAGCTCCAACTCATCGAGGATAAACTCATATACTTTCTCGGCCGTAGCGCGTGGCTGTTTCCAATCAGCCGAGGAGTCGATGACGAAATAAACCAGAGGTACGCCGCCAAACATCCTCACCAGACGGAAGTAGTAGTAGGCTCTGAGGAACCTCACCTCGGCCACATAGCGCGCCCTGAGGGCCTCATCCATCGACTCGTCGAGAGCGAGAGTGGGGATGTAGGTGATGGCGAAGTTGCACCTCGAAATGCCCTGATATTGTGCGCGATAGTAGTCCAGAAGGAGTCCGTTGGAGGGAACGGTCTTGAAATTCTCAATGTCGTAGGCGTCGGCCATATCAGTGAGGTTCTGTCCGCCCTTTACGGCGTCGTCGGAGGCCACATCGCCCACAAACCACTCCGAGAAGTAGGTGCCGTTGTACTCCCAAGCCATAGGGTAGTAGGCGGCATTGACGGCCTGCAAGGCGGTCTGACCACTTGTGAAGAAGTCTTTAAGCTCGGTTTTGCCCGGACCATCCTCACGAAGCCAGTCGTTGCAACCCACCATAAGGGAGGTAAGTGCTGTAATTGTCAATATGCTAAAAATACGTTTCATACTCTGCTGCCTCGATTAGAAGTTGATGTTTGTACCAATAGTGATGGTGCGCGACTGGGGATAGTTGCCCCAATCTACGCCGCCGCCCACCTCGGGGTCGTAGCCTGTGTAGGAGGTAAGGGTCAGCAGGTTGCTCATAGTGACGTAGAGGCGACACGAGCCAATGCCTATGCGTTTGCTAAGGCTCTCGGGCAGGGTGTAGCCCACTTGGAGGTTTTTGAGCCTCAGGTAGCTTCCATCCTCCACATAGCGGCTCGACGACTCGAAGTTGCGACTCGAACCCGACGCACCGGGGTTGGGGATAGTGCCTGTGGGGTTGTTTTTGGTCCACACATCACGCATAGAGGTGCTGAGGGTTGATTGTGTACCGTCGCCCTCGGTGCGAATCCTTACAGCGTTGTAGATCTCGTTGCCATAGACGCCTTGGAAGAAGAGGCTAACATCGAAACCTCCTTTGCGGAGCGAGAAGTTGGCACCATAGGTGAGCCAAGGGAAGGCGCAGCCGATGGCCACAAGGTCGTCGTCGTTGATTATGCCATCCTCGTTCTGGTCTTTGTAGCGGGCGTCGCCGTGGCGCTCGGTGGGCGATTCAACAGCCCACTGGTGCTCTGCCACCTCGTTGTCGCTCTGGTAGATACCCTCATACTCGTAGCCCCAGAAGGAGTACAGAGGCAGACCCTCGTCGCAGATGGTGTATGCTCCATAGACTCTCTCGCCACCGTTGAGACGTGTAAGGCGGTTGGAGATGACCGAGCCGTTGAGGTTTACGTCATACTCCCAGCCCTCGCCAAAGCTGCCGCTGTGGCCCAGAGTTAGCTCCACGCCGAGATTCTGTACTGTGCCCACATTGGCTGTGGGGGCGTAGCGGTTGCCGACGTGTGCGGGTGCTGTGACGGAGAGCAGCATATCGTAGGTGCTGCGGTCGAATAGGTCGATGGTGCCGTAGAAACGGTTGTTCCAAAGGCTGAAATCAACACCCACATTGAGTTGCTCGGTAGCCTCCCAGCGACCACCATTATTAACATAGGTAAGTATGGTAGAGCCTGTGGCCAACTCCTGATTTGCGCCAAAGGGGTAGCCGGTGAAGGTGTTGCTCGACGAGAATACCGACTGGGTGAAGGCTCCTTCGGCAATCTTGTCGTTGCCAATGCGACCCCAGCCCAGACGCACTTTCAGGTTGTCCAGAGCCTCGGCATCCTCCAAGAAAGCCTCCTCCGACACCCTCCACGCCAAGGCCATAGAGGGGAAGTAGCCCCAGAGATTCTCGGGGAACTTCGACGAGGCGTCGGCACGGAAGTTTACGGTGGCCATATAGCGGTCGGCATAGTTGTAGAACAGGCGGCCCAAGAGCGAGAATCGGCGTGTGCGCGAGGCCGAGTCGCCCGACTCGGTCTTATCCTCGGTGGCTTGGTTGAGATACCAGTTGTTCTCCGAGGGGTTGGCGATAGATGCGCCTGCACCGCCAATCGAGTAGCTGTTGTACTCCTCGGTGGTTTGGCCCACCATAGCCGAGAGGCGGTGGTCGCCCCTCTCCCAAGCATAGGTCAGAGTGTTTTCGTAGAACATTGTTCTACCCACGCCCATATTGGCCGAGATGAAGTTTTTGTCGGCCTTGTCGTAGTCCGAGTGGAGATATTTGTCGGAGTAGGTGCGACTTACCGAGAGGTTTTGGTCCATACTCACCGACGAACGGAAGGTCAGACCTTTCAGGGGGGTAGCCTCCAAGTAGATGTTGGCCAACAGACGTTGGTCGGTGTTGTTGGGGTGGGAGTGCTCAACCATCGAGAAGGGGTTTACAACGTTCTCGAAGTTGGAGCCTGCTGCAATCTCGCCACTAAGGTCCTTACCATCGCCATTTACCGACCCTTCGGGGTAGTGGGTGGGGTCCCAAGGAGCCATTGCGAGAGCTGCCGAGAGAATCGACGCTCCGGCACTCGACGAGTTGTTCATTGCCCAACGTGACGAGGAGGTGATAAACGAAAGGCTCTCGCCCACCTTAATCCATCGGTTGAGGTTGTAGGAGCTGTTCAGACGCAGTGTCAGACGCTCGTAGTTTGAGCCGATGATGGTACCATCCTGCGAGAAGTAACCTGCGCTGAAAGAGTATTGGCTCTTGCCACTGCCACCCTCCACCGAGAGGTGGTAGTTTTGTATGGGGGCGTTGGCCTTAAATACCTCATCCTGCCAGTCGGTCTCAATGGTGGAGTAGTCGAGGTTGGTGGGGAAGTAGGGCGACTTGCCCAAGCGGTAGGCTTTGAGCCACTTGTAGAAGCCGTGCTTCTCAAAGAAACTCATTTCCGACTTGACACCGCCAATGGCAATGAGTGTGCGAGCCATCTCGTCGCGGCCCATCAAATCGAGCTTATTCCACCTGTTCTGCACACCTGCGTAGGCACTCAGCGAGATTTGTGGAGCGCGGTCCTTGGCACCGGTCTTGGTGGTGACGATGATGACACCGTTTGCACCACGCGAGCCGTAGATGGCCGTACTCGACGCATCTTTCAACACTTCGGTGGAGGCGATGTCGCCCGGGTTGAGGAATCCGATGTCCTCGGTGATGACGCCATCGACAACATAGATGGGGGCGGAGTTATTAACCGTACCAATACCACGAATCCTCACCTCGGCGGCAGCACCGGGCTGACCCGTTGAAGCATTGACCGTAACACCCGCAATACGACCCGCAAAGGCTTGGTCGATGGTGGCAACGGGGGTGCGTTGCAAATCCTCCGAATCAACCGAGGCAATAGCACCCGTAAGGTCGCTACGCTTCATTGTACCGTAGCCCACAACCACCACATCTTCAAGCACATCGGCACCTATTTCCAGCTCCACATCAAGGCGTGTGGTGGAGGGTAGTACCGAGAGTGTCTTCTCGTTGTAGCCCATATAGGAGAAGGTCAGGCGGCGGCCATTTGTACCCTCGAAGGGTACGGCAATGGTGTAGTGGCCATTGATGTCGGAGATAGTCACCGTGGTGCTATCGTCCAACGATATGGTCACACCAATCAGAGGCGACCCATTGGAGGCATCCTTAACAGTACCCTCAATCTTGTGGCTCTGGGCCATCAGCAATGAGCCACAACCAAGAATGAGCGATAGAAGTGAAAGAAATCGTTTCATCTATTATGTGGTTTTATTTTACACGGAAACTTACGGGCGAGCCTGCGGCACTGTTGCCGGCAACCCAGAGGTAGAACTCTCCGGGCTCAACCACTTTCTCCATATCGATGTTCCAGAAAGCGAGCCTCTCAATAGGCAACTCAATGGTTATGTCGCGGCTCTCGCCGGCTTCGAGTGTTACGCGCTCAAAGGCTTTCAGCTCCTTCTTAGGACGAGCCGTAGAACCGGCAACATCCCTCACATAGAGTTGTACAACCTCGGTGGCCTTGCGGCTACCGGTGTTGGTCAGCGTAAAGCTAACCTTCACACACTCATCCTTTTTGTTATAGACCTCTTCGTCGGTTGTGATGTTGGAGTACTCAAAGGTGGTGTAGGAAAGGCCATAGCCAAAGGGATACAAAGGACCAAATCCGCCGTCGAGCCAGTAGGCCGAGCAACCGAGCGAGGTCTGACCTGCTTCCAGAGGGATGTCATTAAGCAACACCTCCGAGCCACTTGCGGGCCTTTCGGGGAAGTGGGAGTTGTAGTAGATAGGCTCCTGACCGGCAGCCACGGGGAAGGTGATGGGGAGTTTGCCACTGGGCACCTCGTCGCCAAAGAGGAGCTGTGCCAGAGCAGGGCCACCCATAGTGCCGGGGTGGAACGACCACACCAGAGCATCCATATTGGCCATATCTTTGCCCACCGAGAGTGCCCTACCAGCCATAACTACAACAATCACAGGCTTGCCACTATCTTTGGCTGCCTTGATGAGTTGGCTCTGACTACCTTGCAGGTCGAGATTGACAAGGCTGTGTGCCTCGCCCGAGAGAATCGACTCCTCGCCGAGGAAGAGTACCACAGCGTCGCAGAAGGCGGCTTTGGCTGTGAAGGCTGCAAGTTCCCACGATTTGCACTTCTCGCGGCTGTAAGAGAGGATGTCGGTGTAGGAGAATTTCACCTTGTCGCCATAGAGCTCCAAGAGGGCCGCAAGAGGTGTTACGGTGTGCTCCTTCTGGCCGTCAAACACCCAAGTACCCATCTGGTCGTGGGGTGCGTTGGCCAAAGGACCGGCAATCATAATGCGACGATGTTTCTCAGGGTTGAGAGGGAGAATGGAGTCTTCGTTTTTGAGCAACACGGCGCTCTCCACAGCAGCTACGCGTGCAGCTTCGAGAGCTTCGGGGGTGTAGAACTCCTTGGTGTAGTTTTGTTCGTCAACATAGGGATTCTCAAACAGACCGAGGCGATATTTCAAGCGGAGTACGTTGCGAACGCTTTCATCCACCACCTTCTCGCTCAACTCGCCACTCTTAACCAAATCTTTCAGTTGGGTGATGTAGGCGTAGGACATCATATCGACATCCGTACCTGCCGTCAAAGCTCTCTTGGATGCCTCGCGAGCGTCGGCAGCAAAGCCGTGGGCAATCATACCGCCCACCGAGCCCCAGTCGCTCACCACGCAGCCATTCCAGCCCCACTCATCGCGCAACACGTCGCGAAGGAGGAACTTGTTGCCCGCCGAGGGGATGCCGTCGTTGTCGTTGAACGAGGGCATAAGGGTCATACAGCCCGCCTTGGCCAGAGCCTCAAATGGGGGGAGGTAGTAGTTCCTCAGCTCACGCTCGGTAATGTGAATAGGGGCATAGTCAAGACCACCCTCCGAAGCGCCGTAGCCAACGTAGTGTTTGGCGCAGGCAGCCATAGGTTTCTCGCCACCCTCATAACCACGCAACATAGCCAATGCCAATTCGGTGGTCAGGTAGGGGTCTTCGCCAAAGCTCTCGGCAATACGTCCCCAACGCGAGTCGCGCGAAATATCGACCATAGGCGAGAAGGTCCACCTGATACCCGAAGCAACAGCCTCACGAGCAGCTACACTCGCACCCAACTCTACAATCTCAGGGTTGAAGGTTGCAGCCTGACCCAGAGGAATGGGGAAGATGGTGTGGAAACCGTGGATGACATCACGAGCAAAAACCAGAGGAATACCCAGACGGCTCTCCTCCACAGCGGCCCTTTGGAGTTTGTTTATCTCCACGGGGTCGGCAATGTTGAGTATTGAGCCAACCTTGCCAGCTGCAATCTCGTTGCACATACTCTCGGTCTCGTAGTGGGTCAGTTGGTTGAGCTGACCAATCTTCTCGTCGAGGGTCATCTGTTTCAGCAGAGCCTCAATCTTTTCTGCATAGGGGTCGGTGGCCGAAGCCGATTTGGTAGAACCCTCATTGGGGGTGCAGCTTGCCACTGCAATGCCGATGGCAACAGCCGCAATAAGTCTTACGATGCGGTTCATTGTATTGATGTTTTTGGTTTAAGTTTCGGTTGTAGGTTGCAAAAGAGGCGGTGTTCTTTGTCGTGCGCGCCTATTTCACATAGTAAAAATAGGTATTTTCATATTCAAATGAAAGGCCTTGTGTTGTTTTGGTGGATTGCGTGACCTTGCTGTTATGGGTTATTTTGTTGAGATACAGACATTTGCCGTCTGTCGTGCAAGGCTAAAAAAGTGGACGCCATATTGAGTCGTAGTCACAAAAAAAGAGGCCTCTGCGCCGTGCAGAAGCCTCTTTTCGTTATTTGTGCCTAAGACTATTTATCGAGCTTAGGACCAGCAGCAACGAGTGCTTTACCCTCGTCGTTGGTGGTAAACTTGTTGAAGTTCTTGATGAACCTACCAGCCAAATCCTCAGCTTTCACAGTCCACTCAGCCTCTGCTGCGTAGGTGTCGCGGGGGTCGAGAATTGCCGAATCAACGCCGGGCAACTCGGTGGGTACGGTGAAGTTGAAGTAGGGAATCTGCTTGGTGGGGGCGCTGTCAATCGAGCCATCGAGGATAGCGTCGATGATACCGCGAGTATCCCTAATGGAGATACGTTTGCCGGTGCCGTTCCAACCGGTGTTTACCAAGTAGGCGGTAGCACCCGAAGCCTGCATACGTTTTACAAGCTCCTCACCATATTTGGTGGGGTGGAGCGAGAGGAATGCAGCGCCAAAGCAAGCCGAGAAGGTGGGAGTGGGCTCGGTGATGCCACGCTCAGTACCGGCAAGTTTTGCGGTGAAGCCCGAGAGGAAGTAGTATTTGGTCTGCTCGGGAGTCAGAATCGACACGGGAGGCAGTACACCAAATGCGTCGGCCGAGAGGAAGATAACCTTCTTGGCAGCGGGAGCTTTCGAAATGGGCTTAACGATGTTGTTGATGTGGTAGATGGGGTACGAAACGCGAGTGTTCTCGGTTACGCTCTTGTCGGCGAAGTCGCAGTGACCCTCAGCATCAACGGTAACGTTCTCCAAGAGAGCGTTGCGACGGATTGCGTTCCAGATGTCGGGCTCGCTCTCCTTGTCGAGGTTGATAACTTTGGCGTAGCAGCCGCCCTCGAAGTTGAATACACCCTCGTCGTCCCAGCCGTGCTCGTCGTCACCGATAAGCTGACGTTTGGGGTCG
>JAGBVY010000070.1 GCA_017630115.1 Tidjanibacter sp.
ATGCTTGGTATGGTTAAGTGGCTCGAAAAAGTTACTCAGTAGTAACATTATAAGTGCAAAAAACGGCTCATCCTTTGCGGATGGGCCGTTTTTTTGTACATTTGTGCTGACAAGAGAAATTACACAATCCAGATAACCCAACCGATTGGCTATGTTGAAACTCACTTTTCTGGGCACAGGCACCTCGCAAGGAGTGCCAATGATTGGCTGCCTATGCCCCGTATGTCAATCGAGCGATAGTCGCGACAAAAGGCTACGCTCGTCGGCTATGATTGAGGACGGCACAACGAGAATCATCATCGACTCGGGGCCAGACTTTCGCTACCAAATGTTGCGTGCCGAGGTAAGGGACATTGACGCCATACTGCTCACCCACCAGCACACCGACCACATCATTGGACTCGACGACGTTAGGGCCTTCAACTACTTCTGCTCGAAGCCTATCCCAATCTACACAACCGAGCTTGTAGGCTCAGTGGTGAGAAAAAATTTCGACTACGCCTTTGGACAGCACCGCTACCCGGGTGTACCCGACATCAATCTATGCACCATTGAGGAGGGGCCTTTCAGGGTGGGTTCAATGGAGATTACCCCCATATTTGGTCGCCACTACCGCCTGCCAGTGACAGGGTTTAGGGTGGGAGGCATAGGTTACCTAACCGACTTCAACCACATAGACGATAGCGAGTTGGAGAAACTGCGCGGATTGGATATCTTTGTTGTGAATGCTCTGCGCCACCAGCCCCACATCTCGCACTACTCGCTCCCCGAGGCGATTGAACTGGCCCGCAAAGTGGGAGCCAAGCGCACATACTTCACCCACATATCCCACCAGCTCGGACTCCACTCTCACGAGGAGCCTCTGTTGCCCCCAACTATGCACCTTGCCTACGACACACTCACGATAGAAATACCATAGAGCACTATGACCGATATATTACTACTCACACCCCCATTTGTGCAGCCCAACTGCCCCTACCCTGCCACCGCCTACTTAACTGGCTACCTACGCCAGAGAGGCTACTCAGTAGAGCAGGCCGACCTCTCGATTGAGACCCTCAGTCGTATATTCTCACGCGAGGGCATAGCCAACCTCTTCGACAACTACGACGGCGAGGGCGACGAGAATTGCAACCGTATGTGGGCTCTCAGGGGTGACTACATCGCCACCATCGACACCGTTATGGCTTTCCTTAGGGGCGACGACCCAACGGTGGCCAACCTCATCTGCTCACCTGAGTTTCTGCCTCAGGCAAGCCGTTTTGAGGGCGCTGCCAATGTGGAGGATAGTTTTGGATTGCTTGGCACAAAGGATTGCGCCGAGTATCTGGCAACGCTCTATCTGCAAGATTTGAGCGACTTTATCAGGGCTACCGTATCTCCTGAGTTTGAGATTGTTAAGTATGCCGAGAGCATTTCGCTCTCTATTGGCGAGTTCTCTGCCATAGAGCAGGAACTCTCGAAGCCACGCAACTTTGTGGAGAATACGATGTGTGAGCTGCTCCACGCCCACATCGAGCGTACCGCCCCACGCAGGGTTGGAATAAGTGTTCCCTTCCCCGGCAACCTACTTGGAACATTGCGCATCGGTCAGTACATTAAAAGCAACCACCCCTCAATAGAGGTAATCATTGGCGGCGGCTACCCCACCACCGAGCTCAGGACGATGACCGACAAGGAGATTTTCCGCTATGTGGACTACGTTGTCCTCGACGACGGCGAACTAGCCTTGGAGCGCATACTCTCGGGCGGAGAGCTGCTCCACACCTACACCGCCGAGGGCTACACCGAGGGTTCGGGTCGCATCAGCCACCGTGAGCGCGGATGTCCCGACTTCGATGGACTCCCCCACTCGCTCTACTTCTCGCTGACGGAGGTGACCAACCCAATGCACCGTCTGTGGAGCGACGGCAGATGGAACAAAATGATGTTGGCCCACGGATGCTACTGGGCCAAATGTGCCTTCTGCGACACCTCGCTCGACTACATAGGTTGCTACGATGCCTCACTCACAGCAGCCGAGATTGCAGACCAGATGGAAAGGGTGGCCGCCCAGACCGGCTCACGCGGATTTCACTTTGTAGATGAGGCCGCCCCACCCAAGCTACTCAAAGAGCTCTCGCTCGAACTTCTGCGTAGGGGCGACAAATTTAGTTGGTGGACCAACATACGATTTGAGAAGAGCTACACGGGCGACCTGTGCGCCCTAATGGCACGAGCAGGTTGCGTGGCTGTAAGCGGAGGCTTGGAGGTGGCCAGCGACCGACTCTTGGAGATGATTGGTAAGGGCATAACTATTGAGCAGGCCACCATAGCTATGCGAAATTTCTACTATGCCGGCATTATGGTTCACACCTATCTTATGTATGGTCTGCCAACCGAAAGCCTGCAAGAGAGTATCGACGCAGCCGAGGTTGTGCGTCAGATGTTCCGCGCCGAACTCATAGGCTCGGCCTTCTGGCACCGCTATGCTATGACCGTACACTCCCGCTCGGGACTCTCGCCCGAAGAGTTTGGCGTAAGGCGCAAAGACCGCCTACCCAACCCATTTGCCAACAACGAAGTACCCTTTGCCGAGAATAGAGGTTACTCGCTCGATATGGTGGGCGAAGGACTCAACATTTCACTGGCCAACTGGCTCGTGGGCAACAGCTTAGATAGACCCGTACATAAGTGGTTTGGCTCGAAAGTGCCCGCCACAACCGTCATTCCTTCACTCATCACCGACCACCTGATTAAGCCCGACGGCTGCCGCATCTACAACGACAAGGCACGCCTTGTGTGGGTGGGTGGCACACCCGAACTGACCGATGAGGGCATACTGATTCACACCCCTTCGTCGGCCAAGGAGATAAAATTGGGCGAGGAGGAGGCCGAATTTCTCTATGCCGTTATGGAGCAGACCTCCAACCTCGAAGAGAGCTACACCTTTGAGGATATACGCACCCTTTGGGAAGAGAATTTCGACAAGTCGTTTGTTGAGTTCTACTCCTCGAAAAAGTGGGACATAGCCCGCAAATTTGGTCTATTGCAGATTTAGTATTTTAGCAGGCCACCGATTGAGGGGAGCAAGTTGCCGAAATATGGAATTTTGTTGTATATTTGCACCGCCCAACGGAGCATTAGCTGTGTGGTAGGCTATTTGTAGTCATTGGGTTTCGGGATGTAGCGCAGTCCGGTTAGCGCGCCAGCTTCGGGAGTTGGAGGCCGAGAGTTCGAATCTCTTCATCCCGACAGAGAATAAAAATGAACATTCGATTGCGGATGTAAAAAGATAATAGCAGGCTTGGGAGTTTACTCACACCGGTCTGCTATTATCTTTTATTTATAACCTCAAAAAAATATCGGAAAAAATCGCAAAAAAAGTTTGGAGTTTCGGAAAAAGTTAATACCTTTGCAATGAAATCAGTTTTGTAGTCATTTCACATTTGCACAGTTCACAATATGAAAACAGCAAGAGAACACCTAATTAAGTTGGGCATTAGGCCGTCGGTGCAACGAGTGGCTGTGATGAACTACCTACTAAAAAACCGCACCCACCCAACCGTCGATGAGATTTACCACGCCCTCGTGTCGGACATTCCAACCCTCTCGCGCACAACTGTTTACAACACACTCCACCTACTCCACGAGCACGGTGCAGTTTTGGCGCTGTGCATTGATGGAATCAACGCTCATTTCGACGGTTACACCCACCCCCACGCCCACTTTATGTGCAACTGCTGCCATAAGGTCTATGATGTGGAGTTGGACGATACGGAGTTTGTAAGTCGAAACGCTCCACGCAACGCCACCAAGCTACTCGACGCACAGCTCTACTACAAGGGCATATGCGACCAGTGTGACCCCTCGGCGCAAAGCTAACAGAAAGAAACTCAAAATAATAACATAATCAAAACACACTAAAAAAACACCCTAATACTATGAAAAAATTCCGCTGTACCGTTTGTGGTTACATTCACGAGGGCGAGACTGCACCCGAGCAGTGCCCACTTTGCAAAGTTGGTCCCGAGAAATTCGAGGAGATTGTAGAGACTGGTGAGGCACTCAACTTCGCCGACGAGCACCGTCTGGGCGTAGCTCAGGGTTGCCCCGAGGAGATTTGGAAAGGTTTGCAGGAGCACTTTATGGGCGAATGCACTGAGGTTGGTATGTACTTGGCTATGTCGCGTCAGGCCGACCGCGAGGGATACCCCGAGATTGCCGAGGCCTTCAAGCGCTACGCTTGGGAGGAGGCTGAACACGCAGCCAAATTTGCCGAGCTTATTGGCGAGGTAGTATGGGACACCAAGACCAACGTCTATAAACGTATGATGGCAGAGCACGGTGCTTGCGACGGCAAAAAACACATCGCAACTTTGGCTAAGCAGAACAACCTCGATGCTATCCACGACACCGTACACGAGATGGCAAAAGATGAGGCTCGCCACGGCAAAGGCTTCGAGGGTCTTTACAACCGCTATTTCAAATAATAGTCGGCCCTAAAAAGCAGACTTCCAACTACTTTGCGAGAGCTGACCTCGCGGAATGAGAGTAAAATACTAGTCAGCCCCTAAACAATCAGGTTTAGGTTTAACATCGACTCGGCAGGACACTATTTTTGGCCTCCTGCCGAGCAAT
>JAGBVY010000071.1 GCA_017630115.1 Tidjanibacter sp.
ACAAGCTGTCGTTTATTGTTTTTGAGCGGAAAACGAGACTCGAACTCGCGACCCCAACCTTGGCAAGGTTGTGCTCTACCAACTGAGCTATTTCCGCATTATGTAAAAGCGCTCCACGGAGCTAAATCCGTTTTGCGAGTGCAAATATAGTGGCTTTTTTATTCTTCGCAAAAAATTTCTGAGTTTTTTTTCAATTATTTGCACTCGGTTTTCTCAACTCGCTGGTTATTAGTGGGTAAGCTATTCTGGGTTTATATACGCCTATGCGTTATTGTTGTCATTACTATCAGATTATCGTCAGCACTCTATCGGCAAGTGCCAAGATTTTTTCTTCATCCAGTTGGTAATTTGTCGCCATTTTCTTAATTTTGTGACACACAAATTTTGGGGAAATATGAAGTTTTTTGTTCCATTTTTGGCTCTATTGCTAATCTCGTGCGGGTCGGCACGAACCACCGACAAGTTGTTGGCCGAAGTGTGGCAAAGCGACCAAAATGTGCGTCATCAGATGTTGGCTTTGACAAATGCGTTTGAGGCTGAGCGCCGACTGGAACTGCTTGATTCTATGGTTGTTGCTGTTGAGCGGATGGAGGCTGTGGATAGACGAAATATGGCCATAGTCGATAGCCTTTTGCAGCGTGGTGTTCCGCGTGGTCTTTCGGCTGAGTCGTACAAAACCATCTGGATTGTCATCGACCACGCTCCTCTGGAAAAGCAGGTGCAATACTTGCCATTGGTGGAGCAAATGGCCGCCAATGGGGTGGTTGGTAGGGAAGAGTATGCCATACTTTTCGATAGGGTGTTGATGGGGCAAAACAAGCTGCAACGCTATGGTAGTCAGTCTGTTCAGTTTGGCGAGGCGGGCCACTTGCAACTCTATCTGTGGCCTGTCGAGAGTCCCGATTTGCTCGATTCGTTGCGAGCTTCGGTTGGCTTGTCGCCAATGTCGGAATACCTACAATTATTGTCGGACACAACGGGCTCGGCGGTGGTTTTCGACCCTGCTATAACGGTCGAACAGCTTGTTGCTATGCGCCAGAGGGCCACTGAGGAGTTCGGTGAGTAGGTGACAAAGCGTTGCAAGAAGTGGCTCTGTCGAGAAAGTTGTAGCATCAATTTTGCAAATTCCATTATTATAGGTATCTTTGTAGGTTAATTGCACTTTTGTGGCTTTATGGAAAGAGGCAGAGTAGTCGGATTTTTTGTAGCGGTGGTTGCGATGTTTGTGACCTCCTGCATTGTCATTGACGAGTTTGAGCCCAAGCAGCGCACGCAGATTGAGAACTATCTCCAAAATGGCAAGAAGGATTACTATGTGACCTCCGACAGCGCCTTTGTTGTGCTCGAAGGCAATAGGCTTTTGGCCGCTGGCGACCCTCGCCCGAAGGGTGCAGAGAAGGACGATAGGGTGAGCTTCAACGTTGAGGCCTACACCTTCAACTCCTCGCCTGCTACCAAGCCATACTACACCAACAAGCGCTATCTGGCCGAGCAGCTATCCACTACGCTCGATACCTCCTACTGGGATTTTGAGCCATATAGCATAAGGTTGGGCCACGGCGAGATAATAAACGGCCTCGATGAGGCGTTAGAAGGGAGCATTGTTGGCGACTCCATATTGGTATTTCTGACCTCCTCGTTGGCCTATGGTGCGGCAGGTATGGGGGCGGTGCCTAAGGATACGGCGGTGATGATGATTCTCACTGTTGAACAGTTGGAACAGTAGGGTGGTGCATAGTGTGCCGATGAAGAACGAATTAGATTTGGAAACGATTATATATGAACATTTTGCGAACTATATTTAAGGGCTTGGCTGTGGTGGTTGCCTTTGTGGCCGTTGGTTGTGCCACTCCCAGCACAACGGAATACTCCGAGTTGGAGGCGCAGTCGCTGAGGGCTTGGATGGACAAGAACTACAATGGTTGGGAGAGCGACCCCGACTGGATGCGTACCGACGAGGGCGTCTATATTCACTGGATGAAGCGCTCCGATTTGCCTGCTCCTGCCGACACTATTATTAAGGAGGGCAACTGGGTGAGGATTGACTATACGGGCAAAACTCTCGATGGTGACATCTTCTACACTCGCAACGCGGGCGTGGCAAAGATTCAGGGCACATACAGCCGTCGCACCCACTATGTAGATGATTTTGTCTATCTTTACTCCGAGAACGCCTCGTTGCCTAAGGGTACATTTCAGGCTCTGACGAATATGAAGGTGGGCGATATGACCCGCGTAGTGATGCCCTCGAATATGTACAGAGGTTCAAATGGTTACAACGACACCAATGTTGGCTACAATGGCCAGTGGGGTATAAGTGGCGATGTGCCGGTGATTCTCGACTCGCTGACTATTGCTGAGGTGTCGGAGGACCCCATTACGCTCGAAAATAAACAGGTCAATAAGTTTGCTGCCGATAGATGGAGGCTTACGGAGGCTGATACGGTTTCGAAGGGCTTGTATGTTCAGCTTATGACCCCCTTCCCTGTTAAGCGCGACTCGGTGGTGTCGAGCACCAAGACCGACTCGGTGCTGACGTGCTACTATAAGGGCTACTTCCTCGACGGATTTGTATTTGATAGCAACATCGACTCGGTGCAGATGAGGGCTTGGGGCGAGATTGTCAATAAGGGCCCTATGGAGTGGGATATGAAGAAGACCTCTATGATTGAGGGCTTCAAGGAGGCTTGCATTAGGGCTTGCTATGGCGACCACCTGAGGGTTGTATTTACCTCGGCCTATGGCTATGGCATTTCGGGTAGTGCTGCGAGGGCTGTTACTCAGTCGTCGAGCAGTAGCGACTCGTCGGACGATATGATGGCCTACTACAACTATCTCAACTATTATAGCTATATGAATAGTATGTATGGTGGTGGTTATGGCTACGGAGGCTATGGTAGCTACTACAACAACTACTACAACTCCTATTACAACCCCTACTACTACAATTACTACAACAATCTCAACTCATCCTCGTCGGATTCATCTTCAACGGAGGACGAAGAGGAGGAGGTAAAGGTGTCGATTTCTACGGAGATATTGCCCTTCACACCGCTTGTATTTGAGATATGGGTTTGCGCCGACGACGGCTCGGCCAAGACCCCCGAGAATAATACTTTGTAAGGTTCACATAAAGAACGCGGGTATCAAAAGATACCCGCGTTCTTTATGTGAAAGTCTAACGACTAACGTCTAACGACCTAAGGCTTAAAAGATGGCGAGGGTTGCAGGAGTACTGGGAGTACTGGGAGTACTGAGAAGACTGAAAGGACTGGGAGAACTGAGAGAACTGGGAGGACTGGGATGCCCCACTAAACTCTGTGGACCCAGTAAACTCAGTAAACTCAGTGAACCCAGAAAACCCAGAAAACCCAGAGTATAGGGCTTA
>JAGBVY010000072.1 GCA_017630115.1 Tidjanibacter sp.
AATCAAGCCACAGGGCGAGAGCGAGAAGGTGGCAAACCTCTCTTCGCAACTCAATATCCCCCCTGTGCTTGCCAACTTACTTGTACAACGAGGCATAGAGACTTACAACGAGGCAACGAGGTTCTTCAACCCGAAACACTCCGACCTCCACGACCCATACCTGATGAAGGATATGGACAAGGCCGTGGAGCGCATCGACAGAGCTGTGCGTAATCAGGAGAAGATTATGGTTTACGGCGACTACGATGTGGACGGCTGTACGGCTGTTGCGCTGGTCTATACATTCCTGCGTAGCAGAGGACATCAAAACCTCACATTCTACATCCCCGACCGTTATACGGAGGGATATGGTGTGTCGATTCCAAGTATCGACTACGCCGAGCGTAAAGGTGTGAGCCTTGTTATCGCATTGGATTGCGGTATCAAAGCCGTTGAGAAAGTTGCCTATGCCAACACAAAAGGGATTGATTTTATCATTTGTGACCACCACCTCCCGGGCGATAGCATCCCCAATGCGGTAGCTGTGCTCGACCCAAAGAGAGAGGACTGCCACTACCCCTTCGACGAGCTCTCGGGCTGCGGCGTGGGCTTCAAGCTCGTGCAGGGCTACGCCCAGAAGAAGGGTATTCCTTTCAGCGAGGTAGAGAAGTTGTTGGACCTCGTAGTAGTCAGCACTGCTGCTGATATTGTGCCACTTACGGGCGAAAACCGTATCTTGGCCTACTATGGTCTGCGTCGTCTGAACGAGTCGCCCCGCAAGGGTTTGCACTCGATTATTCGCATCTGCGGTCTGGACAAGCACATCATCACCATCGACGACATTGTATTTAAGATTGGTCCTCGCATCAACGCTGCGGGCCGTATGAGGGTCGATCCCGACGACCCCGATGCAGCACCCTCGGGTGGCCACAAGGCTGTTGAGATGCTCATTGAGAGGGACGAGAAGGAGGCCGAGAAGTGTGGCGACATCATCGATGAGTTCAACCAAAACCGCAAGAGCATCGACCGCAACGTCACTCAGGAGGCTCACGACATCATAGAGGGTAGCGAGGAGATGAAGTCGCACAAGAGCATTGTCATCTACAATCCCAAGTGGATGAAGGGTATTGTGGGCATTGTGGCGTCAAGACTTATTGAGACCTACTACAAGCCTACGGTTGTGCTAACGATGAGCAACAATTTTGCCTCGGGCTCAGCACGCAGTGTGGCAGGTTTCGACCTCTATCAGGCTGTTGAATCGTGCTCCGACTTGTTGGAGAACTTCGGTGGTCATATGTATGCTGCTGGTCTTACGATGAAGCCCGAAAATGTGGAGGAGTTCACCCGCCGTTTCCACGCCTATGTGGAGGAGCATATCGACCCCGCCTTGTTGGTGCCTCAGGTAGATATCGACTCCGAACTGTTGTTTAGCGACATAACCCCCTCGTTCAGAGCTATTTTGTCGCGCTTCCAGCCCTTTGGTCCGGGTAATACTGCGCCTGTGTTTGTCACTCGCGGTGTAAGCAACCGAGGCGATGCCAAATTGGTGGGCGCAGAGCAGGAGCACCTGAAAATGGACCTCACTCAGCGCCAAAAGCCCAACACCACCATTGGTGCTATCGCCTTCCAGCAACCCACCCACTACGAGTGGATTCGCAATGGCCGCCCTGTGGATGTATGCTACTCGATTGTGGAGAACCACTATCGTGGCGTGACCACCCCTCAGCTTAGGGTAAAGGATATTAAGCCTCTGAAATAAAAAGCATTGGGCCAAAGTCCAACCCAGTTTGAACAATGGCCAAGGCTAGCTAACAACAACCCCCTCTCCAAGCGTTGGAGAGGGGGTTGTTATTTTAGAGATAAACCTCTATTAGAATGGTAGGTCGTCGAGTGTATCCTCCATTGCGGGCTGAATGGCAGGAGCTACCGAAGGAGCTGCTACGGGCTGCTGAGGAGCAGGGGTGTAGGTCTGGCCTGCGCCATTGCTCTGCACGCCACCCTCGGCAGGTGTGCTACCACCCTCGCGCCTACCCAATAGTTTCATATCATCGGCCATAATCTCGGTCGTGTAGCGCTTGTTGCCCGTTTGGTCGGTCCACTCGCGGGTGCGAAGGCGACCCTCAACATAGATTTGAGAGCCTTTGTGAACAAAGCGATCGACCACATCGGCGAGGTTGCGCCAAAGGGTTATGGTGTGCCACTCGGTGTGCTCGGTGGCCTCTTTGGTTTCGCGGTTGAAGAAGCGCTCAGAGGTGGCGAGTCTTACGCGGGCGGTCTTAACTCCGCTTTCGAGGGTGCGAACTTCGGGCTCGGCACCAACATTTCCTACAAGGATAACTTTATTTATCATAGTGTGTGATTAGAGTGTTTTAAGCAATTCTGTAAAGAGTTTTGTCATATTCTTCTCGGCCAACTTGCCATTCTCCTGCACCTCCTCGTGGGAGATGGAGGTATTCTCCATTGTGTCGGTAATGATGGATACACCAAATACGGGGATGTTCATATGCCTTGCCGCAATAACCTCAGGAGCGGTGGACATACCCACAGCATCGCCACCGATAAGTTTCACCCACATATACTCCTTGGGAGTCTCGAAGGTTGGGCCGGTAAGAGCCACATAGCAACCATACTGCAACTTGATACCCTCGCGCTCAGCAATGGCCGTGGCACGAGCTATAAGCTCGGGGTCGTAGGCATCGTTCATTGCGGGGAAGCGAGGACCGAGTTCGTCGATGTTGCGACCAATCAGGGGGTTGGGAATGAGGTTGATGTGGTCGTTGATTATCATAACGTCGCCCACACGGAAGGTGGAGTTCATTGAGCCTGCGGCGTTGGAGACAAAGAGGGTCTGGATGCCGAGCAGTTTCATAACCCTAACGGGGAAAACCACCTGCTGGGCGGTGTAGCCCTCATAGTAGTGGAAGCGGCCCTGCATAGCCACAACCTTTTTGCCACCCAGTGTGCCAAAGATGAGCCTTCCGCTATGGCCCTCAACCGTCGAAACGGGGAAGCCCGGAATCTCCGCATAGGCAATGGAGTGTGCGATGTCTATTTTCTCAACCAACCCACCCAAGCCTGTGCCGAGGATAATGCCCACCTCGGGGGTGAAGTTGGTGCGCTGCGAGAGATACTCAGCAGCTGCCTTTATGCTGTTAATCATACTCTTTTGCTTGTCTGTCTATTTATGTTTCTACATTCGTTCGAGCATACCCACAATCAGGCTACTCATACGTTTCTCTGCCTTTGCGCCCTCTTGCTGCACCTCCTCGTGGGTGGATTTCTGACCACTGAAAGCGGCGTTGGTGATGATAGATATACCAAACACGGGGAGCCCCATATGCCTTGCGGCAATAACCTCAGGGGTGGTGGACATACCCACAGCGTCGCCACCGATAGCCTTAAAATAGCCATACTCCTTGGGGGTCTCGAAGGTGGGGCCGGTAGTGCCAACATAGCAGCCATATTGCAACTTAATACCCTTCTCGGCAGCCACATCGGTAGCCAAGGCGCCCAAATTGCGGCTATAAGGCTCGCTCATATCGGGGAAGCGAGGGCCAAGTTCGGGGCAATTGGTGCCAATCAACACATTGGGAATTAGGTTGATGTGGTCGGTGATAACCATAAGGTCACCCACACGGAACGACGAGTTGATACCACCACTGGCGTTGGAAACAAAAAGATTCTCTATGCCGAGCATCTTCATAACCCTAACGGGGAAAACCACCTGCTCGGGGGCATAACCTTCATAATAGTGGAAGCGGCCCTGCATAGCCACAACCCTCTTGCCTCCGAGTGTGCCGAAGATAAGGCGACCGGCGTGGCCCTCAACTGTCGAAACGGGAAAGCCCGGAATCTGGTCGTAGGGCAACGAGTGGCTTATCTCGATGTGTTTGACCAAACCACCCAAGCCTGTGCCGAGGATAATACCCACCTCGGGGGTGAAATTTGTCTGCTCCTTAATAAACTGAGCCGTCTGTTTAATTCTCTCTATCATAGTTTTTTGTTATTAAGTTCCGTTTTGAGTTTGTCGATAAAAATGAGTGAGTCGCCGTCGCGGAAGTTGAGCTCTATGGGCATAACATAGAGTGCTCGTTGCAACCTCTCGGGGATATGTTTGCGCGAGGTGAGCTTCACCCCATCCTTCTCGGTTGTCAGTACCACAACATTTGGGCCGTATTTGGCCACAAGCTCGTCAATCTGCCTTACCTCGCGAACCTTGTAGATGTGGTGGTCGCTATAACCGAGGCGCTCGACAACGTCGTACCTATCCGCCAATGAGTCGAAAAACTTATCGGGATTGGCAATGCCGGCCATAGCTACAACCTTGGCACCAGAGGGTATCTGCTCGGGCGCAACATCCGAAAAAATAGGCTTCGGGGTGCACTGTCGTACATCCGTAAAGAAGATACTCTGGTAGGGCGAGGGTTTGAGCTCCTTCTGTGCAATGTTGCGCTCAATGGGCGACATCGACTTGGGAGTCTTGGTTATGAGCAGAAACTCAGCACGATAGAGCTGCGAGGGGCTATCACGCAACGTACCCGCAGGCAGCAATTTGTTCTGATAGGGGGGCAAAGAGTAGTCCGAGAGAATGATGTTCACCTTGGGGCTGAGGCTACGGTGTTGGAAGCCATCGTCCATAATGATGAGGTTCACCTCGGGGTGCTCCTCCTGAATACGGCGAATACCCTCCACGCGCCTCTCACACACAACCACAACCACATCGGGGAACTTGCGCTTAATCTGCTTAGGCTCATCGCCCACCCTAAGGAACGAGTCACCCACGCTCACCTCAATGTAGCCCTTCGAGCGGCGACGATAGCCACGCGAGAGAACCGCAATGCGATACTCTCCGCTCAGACGGCGCAACAGAAACTCCACCGCCGGGGTCTTGCCCGTACCTCCAACGGCAATGTTTCCAACGCAGACAATCGGTATGTCGAAATGCTCGCTTTTGAGGAGCTTCATATCGTAGAGCCAGTTGCGAAAACCAACCCCCAAACCGTAAAGACCGGCTGCTATGCTTTTAAGTACACCCATTTATATAGTAGTTATTTATGGTTTCTTCTCTATCGTATCTCCTTGTCGGCCACCGCCCATACGCTCCACAAGCAAAGCTTTGAGCAGTTGGGGCGAATTGCAACTAACCAAATAGCGGTGGTTGGTCGTATGTATGGCCACACAACCACAACGTCGCCTTGCATAAACCTTATGGATGCGCCAACTCCTCACATCGAGCCAACGGCCATAGTAGCCCCAAAAACCAGCCACCCCAACAAGTGGAATCTTCCCTCTAAAAGCCCCACTTTCAACCTCGGCAACATCTACAATCTTGGCGAGCGGTATGTAGGTGGTTTCGAGCAAACATCTGAGCTCCAACTCGCTATCACTCAGTATAATTCTTCTTGGCACCGACAGCAGACACAAGGCCATAATGGCCACCACAACCATCGTCACCCAAGCCGCTATGTAGTATGCTCCGCCGGCGGTAAGAAAGAGCCACGCGCACACACCTCCTGTCACCAACAGCGACAGCAGGCTCACGCACCATACGCGCCCATCAAAACCACCATATCGAAACACAACCTTCACTCTTCTTCTCTACGCTTTGTGCCACTTTTCAAAAAGCAACACAAAACTTTTAGTACGGGGAGCGCTCTCTCCCGCGTTATTTGTCCTTTTTGTTGTTATACCCATTGAGAGCCTCGGCAATAACCAAGTCCTCGGGGGTAGTAATCTTTATGTTGCTACGTTCGCCCTCGTAGTAGTGCATCTCCACACCCGTAGCCTCCACCACCGTGGCGTCATCGGTAAAACGGTCCGAAGGCTCGCAGTCGTATGCGTGGCGCAGCAGCTCGGCACTGAAAATCTGAGGCGTCTGCACCGCCCTCAGGCGACTGCGGTCAATGACCACAAGCTGACCACCCTGCTCCTCCACCCTGAAAGAGTCCACCGGGGCAATAGTTGGTATGGCCGCGCCCCAACGTCGGGCACACTCCACACCTCGGGCTATCATCTCGGCCGACACCAATGGGCGCACCCCGTCGTGGATGGCCACAATGTCGCACCCCTGCAATGCACCAAGTCCGTTGCGTACCGACTCAAAACGAGTAGCTCCACCTTCCACAACTGAGTGCGTACCGCCAAGGCCACACACCTCAACAATTGCCTCCCAACGAGCAATCTCGGCCTCGGGTAGCACCACAACAACCCTCTGTGCCACAGGCAGAAACCTCCGCAACGTATGCACAAGTATAGGTTCTCCCCCCAAGCGCAAAAACTGCTTCGGCACAGCCGCCCCCATACGGCTACCGCTTCCACCGGCAACTATTACTACTCCTATCTTTTCCATTTTTCTTTTCTCCGTTTTTTGTAAAAAGCGGAACCAAAAACTTTTAGTGTTGGTGCGGCTATATTGTTTTACTTAGGGCATTAAAGCCCTTAAAGCCCCTAAGGCCCTTAAAGCCTTAGGTCGTTAGACGTTTGACCTTAGACCCCAAATTAAGGCTGGGTTTTGTGGAGGGATTTTTGCGCCAAGCAAGGGAGCAAGTCCGCAGTTTACTTTGGCGTAAATGAGGAACTTGCGAGCCGAAGCTTGGTGCAAAAAGCACCCACAAGGCACAGCCGAAAAACTTATTTAATCTCACCCAGAGCCTTATACAACGCACCACTCTCAACCCTCATCCTCACCGAGTCGGCAGCGGTAAGCACTACCACCGGTCGGGTGGAGGGGTAGAGGTCGTAGTTGTTGAGTTTCTCGTTCTCGGCCACATCGCCCACAAGCTCGGCCAGCACCTTATCCTTCACCTGCTCAAATTGTTTTTTGTTGGCCTCCTTGATGGGTTCAACGGGGTTGGAGGGTATCTTCAATGGGTCGATAGCCTTGCCATTCTTATAGACACGGAAGTCGAGGTGGGGGCCTGTGGATGCGCCCGTATTACCCACATAGCAGATAGTCTGACCTTGCGACACGCGCGTACCCACATTGATGCCCTTAGCATAGCTTTTTAGGTGGAGGTAAGAGCTTGTGTAGCCATTGGAGTGTTTGAGTTTCAGCACATTGCCTCCGCCCTTCTTGTCCCAATACTTAGCCGTAACCGTACCATCGGCAATGGCATAGACGGGTGTGCCCGCCGGTGCGGCATAATCGACTCCGAGGTGGGGACGACGCACCTTGTATATTGGGTGAAGACGGTTGGGGTTGAATTTGGAGCTGATGCGGGTAAATTTGAGTGGCGCTTTCAGAAACTGCTTACGCATACTCTTGCCGTTCTCATCCCAGTAGCTGAGTTTGCCTCCTTGGTCAAATGGAATGGCGTAGTACTCCTTACCGCCGTGTTTGAACACCGCTCCCCAAACCATACCAACGCCAACACTCTTGCCGTCGATATACTCCTCGTCGAAAATCACAGTGAAGGTATCGCCCTCGTGAAGAGCAAAGAAGTCGATGCTCCAACCATACATATCCTCCATCTCTATGGCCAGTGCGCCGGGGATGTTGTCGGCCACAAGGCTATTCCAAAGCGAACTCTCAATAGAGGCACTTGCTTTGCGACGCACAATGGTTTTCTCCTTCTCCTCCTTGTGCACAGCGAGGCTGTCGCCCTCGATACTCACAAAGAGCATTTCGCGCCTATTGAACTCATAGACAAAGTGGTTGAGGTGGAGTCCGAGCGAGTCGCTTTGGGCAAAAATGGTCCACTTATCGCCCACCTTCATTTTGGCGAAGTTGTAGATTGGTTTACTCTCCTTATAGATGCGATTGATATTCGCCTGCGAGGTGTAGCCATCGAGCAGGTGGGAGAGGGTTTGTCCCCCCTCCACTGAGCCCTGCAAGATTTCATACTTGCTCACATCGAAACCATAGAGCAGCTCCACTTGTGGTTCCTCTTGGATTGTTGCCTGAGCGTTTTTCTTGCCTCCGGTCGAGGAGCACTTGACACAACACACAACAACAATCACAAGGAGTGAAAGGATGATGGTGGGTATCTCCCACCTTACAAAGCGGCCATTGATTTTTATACCTAACATATCGGTTTCGATGCGAAATTTATGGTTTTCTAAATAGTTTTTCGACTGATTATTAGTCGATTAGTTGAGAGTGGGAAGGTTGGAGTAGTTTGCCGAGTAGTAGAGCATCTGCTCAATGTAGCTCTCGCGATACTCAATCTTCACATCCACAACTTTGCCATCCTCCTCAACGAGGGTGTAGATGGGGTTGATGAAGCCCGAGTAGGGTTTAATACCGAGCGAAGCGTAGCGTTCGAGCACCTCCTTGTGAAGCTCGGGGTCGATCTTAACGGCGTAGTTCTCAACCAAAGCCTTACCAGCCTCGAAATCGCCCTCCGACTTGATGCGCTGAACCTCATAGAGCATCTTGCCAAAGAGCTCGCGCAACTTCTCGAAGTCGTTTACAACAACATACCTCTTGCCATCTTTCACAATCCACTCAATAACATTGTCGGCTTTGCCCTGCTCATAGCACCACTCAGCAATGAGTTTGCGGTTTTGCATATGGCTCTCAACCACATCCTTACCAAGCTCAATGCGCGAGAACTGGGTCATCATACCGTTCATAATATACTCAGCATACTGTGCCTTAGCAACATCGAAAGAGGGAACAAGACCCAACTCAACGAGTTTGTCGTCGCCGAGGTAGTAAAGACCAAACAGGTCGGCACGAGCCTCTTCGAGGGTGGAGCTATACTTGCCAAGCTCGCCACCCTTCACGCCGGGAGCAAGCTGACCCGAACCGTGACCCAAGCACTCGTGGATGTCGGTGTGGAGGTTGTCGCCAATCGAGCCAAACTCTTTGATGCGCTCGCGGTCCTCTTTGCGGAGTACAAACTCCTCGTCGAAACCGCTACCCTTGCCACTCTCGGCATAAGCCTCGGTGATGTTGTCGATGGTCACCGACTTGGAGCCGTGCTCTTTGCGAATCCAGTCGGCATTGGGGAGGTTGATACCAATGGGGGTTGCAGGATAGGCGTCACCCGCAAGGGTCGCTGCGGTGATAACCTTAGCCGACACACCCTTCACCTCGCTCTTGCGGAAGGCGGGATTGATTGGGGCGTGGTCCTCAAACCATTGTGCGTTGTCGCTGATAAGCTCGGTGCGGCGCGATGCTTCAAGGCTCTTGAAGTTCACAATGCTCTCCCAAGCACCCTTGCGACCAAGAGGATCGCCATAATCCTCGGTGAAACCGTTTACAAAATCGACGTGGCTGGCGGTATCCTCGGTCCAAGCAATGTTGAACTCGTCGAAAAGACGCAGGTTGCCTGTTTTGTAATACTCCACAAGTTTCAAGATGGTCGATTTCTGAGGCTCCTCAGCTACGCCGGCAGCCTTCTCCAACCAGTAGCAAATCTGCTCCAAAGCAGCCGAATACATACCGCCCACCTTGTAGGTCTGCTCGTAGATGCGGCCATTCTTCTTAACCAACTTGCTATTAAGACCATAGGAGATGGGGCGAGGATCGTTAATAGCGGCCATACCTGCATAGAAAGCCTCTGCCTCCGACTGAGTCAAGCCCTCATAGTAGTTCATCGACGAGGCTTTCAGCACATCGTCAACACCCGCCTGCACAAGCCTCGAAGGGTAGAGTGTGGCGTCGAAGATGATGGGGGTGATGGTGGCAAGCAGACCCTCCTTCGAGCCAAACGCCTCGGAGGGGAAGAGGTCGGCGTTGCTACCCTCTACCAAAGCATTGAAGTAGGCCTCGCTAAACTCGGGGGCAAACTTATCGTTGCCGTAGTGGTGGTGGATACCGTTGGCAAACCACACCTTTTTGAGATATTTCTCAAAACTCTTCCACTCGGCACACTCCTTGTCACCATTGTAGGTTGTGTAGATTGCTTCGAGGGTGCGACGGATGGCGAGGTTGTATTTGAAATTCTGGTCAAACATAATATCCCTGCCCCAGAGCGCAGCTTGGTTGAGGTAGTAAACCAACTCCTTCTGTTGGAGAGGCAGCTCCTCGAAGCCGTGAACTTTGTAGCGAAGTACTTTGACGTCGTCGAAAGAGTCGATTTGCCATTTGAAATTGTCGGCGCTATTGTCCGATGAACACGAAACAGCCATTGCCATAAGCGATGCAAAAAGTGTAATAAATGTAATCTTTTTCATTTGGTTAAATTTTGGGTTTGTCTATTTGGGGCAAATATACAAATTTGTTTTGGAATTTCTATATGAAATATAGAAGAGCTTGACGTTTTTAGGCGCAAAGTGGTGGCTGCGAGGGGGTGAAGTGGTGGCGAAAAACCACTTTTTTGGCAAAAAATTTGGTTGAAGGGTGCAACCATACGAAAAAAAGTGTAATTTTGTAGGCTGGAAAGGGTGTTGAAGGCATTGTATTTCAACTTCTCAATCGCTAAGGATGCGTAATTCGGGAGGCTCGGAACAGAGTATTGCACGAATCAACGTGCCACAATCTGCACAGCAATGTGCAAACGCGCAAGGGTACACGCTTAGTAATGTTCTTATGGCGTGTGAAGCGGACAGTGGGAGGTCCCTCGGGGATAGCAAAATCCTCTGCTGTTGTCAGCCGGATTCCTGATAAACCCGGATTGGTGATTGAGATTTCGCCCCCGACCACAAACAAACACATTGTTGAACTAATGGCAAAAATGGAAATGGATGATGTCCCTGTCAGTAAAAATTGCAGCCCCGGCGACACTCAGCGCCGTGCCATTGGTCTATGGCTTGCGCTCGGCTAACGGCATATCGGCCGAAGTCGTCTTTCTGAATCAAAACGAAATTGTGCGCGCTCTTTGCGAGGGTAAGGTCGATGTGGCCCTACTTTCAGCAGAGGCAGCTTGTGGTGTGCCCAACATCAAGGTGGTGACCGACTTCTGTGTGTCCGCTGCCGACAAGGGTGGCTCTATGAGTCTTGCCGAGGAGTGGGGTGTGAGTCCCGACGCGCCGGTCTATGGTTTGTTTGTGGCCCGCGAAGGCATATCGCTCGACGTGCTCGACGAAGTTGAGAAGGCTCTCACTCTGGGCGTTGAGCGCATCTACGAATCGCTTATGTCACAGGCGGAGTGCCCCAAAATCGAGGACTACACCTACCTCACCACAACTGTTGACTATCTATTTGACGCTAAAAAACATACGGCATTGGAGGCCTTCTGGAAAAAGCTCAAAAAAGCTACCTCCCACGCCAACCCGGGCTGACTGAAATAAGGAGCCGCAGGAGTGCAGGCACTCACTGACGGCCGTCCATTCGGACAATTTAAGGAAAACACGTTCACCTCGAAATCCGAACAGCAAACAGCCTAGACAATGATTACAATTTACCTGAAACAATACAACAAAATAGTGCGCGAAGCCGACATCAAACTCTTTGATGAACTCGGCTACGACGATATTTTGTGGATTGACCTGCTTTCGCCCACCATTCAAGAGCGCAAAGCTGTTGAGAATTTTATGGAACTCAACCTTCTGACCCGTCAGCAGATTGAAGAGATTGAGTCCACTTCGAAGTACTCCGAGACGGAGAACGCAATCTTCTCGAACACCAACTTCTTTGTCCCCCAGTCCGACGGCTACACCGTTGAGCCTGTGTCGTTTATTGTGAGCGAGGGTGTGCTTATCACCACCCGCAACGCCGAGTTCCGCACCTTCAATGAGGCGGCCAAGCGATTGCAGATGAATGCCCGCGCCTATAACACCGGCTACCACCTGCTTATCTCCATTTTGGAGGTGAGAATCGACGCCGACGCCGACTTGGTGGAGAATGTTGCAAAGCAGATTGCCGCACTGAGCAAAGAGATTTCGGTAGATGGAGAGGTTGATAAGCGCGACATCACTCGCATCAACAGCTTGCAGGAGTTGACGATGTTGATTCGCGAGAACATCTTTGACCGCCAGCGTATCCTCTCGGGCATACAGCGTAGTGAGCGCTTCCCGAACGATATCTACCCACGCTTGCAACTGATGATGCGCGACGTAAACTCGCTTATCTCGCACGCCGATTTTAGCTTTGAGCGACTCGACTACCTCCAAGATACTGCACTGGGTCTGATTACTATTGAGCAAAACAACTCGTCGAAGATTTTGGCTCTCGCATCGGTGGTCTTCCTGCCCGCAACTTTGGTAGCAAGTATCTATGGTATGAACTTCAAGCGAATGCCCTTCCTTGACTGGGACTACGGATGGGTCATTGCAATGGTTTTGATTGTCGCTTTGGTAGCCGGAACGTACCTTATTTTTAAGCGCATAAAGTAGTCAAAACGCTGAAAATAGAAAAATGGCCTAAGATGTTGTTTCTTAGGCCATTTCTTTATTTATGACGTACCCTGATTTTACCCTGTTTTTAGGAGAGGTTTTAGAAGTAAAATTTCGTTCCCACCTGGAAGACCGAATTGCGGTTGTCGGGAACGGAAATATAGTAGTAACCGTTGAGCGTATTGGATATTCCGTCGTGGGTTTGAGTAATGCCGAGTGTATAGCGAAGCTCCAAGGCGTAGCCGCCAAAACACCACTCAGCACCCAAAGAAAGACCAAAATCTACGGGATGGAAATCGGCGCTATCGAGATAGCCGCTTCCCGAAACATAGTCGTCGCCCAAGATTGAGGGGGCGCTATACTCATAGGAACCAATCAGGAAAATACCGGCTTGAACGCCTGCCTGCAAACTTACCCAGTGGCCTCCTCTTAGCTCCACACCATACTCCAACATCAGAGGAATGTTCAAGTAGTCGTAGACGTAGTCCATCGTGACACCATCATCGTTGGGCCTACACAATGCCCCCTGCTCGGAGTGGGTCATATCGAGAGTCAAACCCCAGTGGCTATCGAAATCGTAGCCCGCAAACACACCCACATAGAATCCTGCATTGGGCAAAGCATTGTCTATGCCAATAAGATTACTGATGGTCACGCCATCCCTTGCACCCCACTTAAAGCCCTGAGCCTTAGCGGAGTGGCTGGTGTTGCACAATGCCCCTAACAGCAACATCGCAAACAATAAAACTCTTTTCATCGCTACTATTATTTGGTTTCACACCCAAAGGTATGAAAAAACTCCGACACCACAAAACTCATAGGTGTCGGAGTCAAATCGGTTGTCGGTGGACAAGCCACCCTAATAATTAGAACTCGTAGAATACGCCAAGCTGAATAACGCCCTGTTTGCCCCAAGCCTCGGTGAGAACCTCACCCTTGTCGTTTTTGGTTGCGGGGAATACATTGGTAAGACCAAGGTTGTAGCGAGCATCTATACCAATGTTGGCGGTGAGCTTATACTGCGCACCAAATACCAACGAGAAGTCGAAACCGCTATAATCGCCTGCTTCGAGAGCGTTCTCCTGAGTGTTGGTGTTGTCGCCGGTGATGGTTTTGGCGGTGGTGTTGATACCGGTAGCGAAACCAAACTGAGGACCTACATAGGCACGGATGTTGGCAAAGTGCAATTTGGCCAAGATGGGCACATTCACATAGTTGGCAGCCCAAGCAGTCTTGGTGGTCGATTCAACACCAAGCAAAGAAGCATTTGCAGTGGTGTTTACACCCTGCATCGAGAAGTTGGCCTCAACCTGCACGCCAAGCATAGGCATCACCATATACTCTGCATAGACACCTGCGTTCAAACCGAGCCTCATAGCCTGCGAAGCGTCGGCCGAAGCGAGGTCGCCCCAATCAAGACCGTTCTCTTCCGAGACCATACCGCTGATGGAAGCAAGGTTACCACCCACTTTCACACCAAAGTTGAGCTGAGCAAAAGCACCTGTTGCCATAACGATGGCAGCCAAGGTTACGATAAGTTTTTTCATTTGTGTTTGTTTTAATTTGTGGTTATTAGTGATTTTTGTTGCGCAAAATCGCATAGCAAAGATACTCTTTTTTTGCCAACAACGCCCAAGGAGCCCAAAATATTATTGTCCAATTCTCTTTTTGAATCAAACATTCGCCAAATTGGACACCAATGATGCAGGGGTTTACAGCCCAGAGGTTACACCACCTGAAAAATCTTAATAGTGAGCCATATAGCAGCAATAAGCTTTATGCCTGTGCCACAAATAAAGGCTGCAAAAGAGCCAAAAGCCACCTTAAAAGCGCGGGCGCTATCGTTGCCATTGTGGGTAAGCTCGCCAATGAGCGCACCAAAGAATGGGCCGAGAATAAGACCGAGCGGGCCAAGGAAGAATCCGACGATTATACCGATCATTGAGCCTCGTGTGGCCTCCTTTGAGCCACCGAACTTCTTGGTCATAACCGCCGGCAGAAAGTTGTCGAGCAGAGTTACACCCAGAGCGACTACCGCCCAAATTACCAGTTGGTTGGTGGTGAAATCGGCACCACTCCAAAAGCACAACAATATACCAAGATAGCAGATAGGTACGCCGGGGAGGATGGGGACAACACACCCAACAACACCCACAACGGTGCAAACGATTGCCAAAATTTCCATTAGTTCCATAGTATGATTTCTTTCTTAATTGGGGTTAAACATCACAGGCAAATATACGAAAAGAGATTGAAACCAGAGGATAAAACTACCAGTTGGGACGAAAAATTTATTGTAAGGAGTAGGGTTTCTTACTATTTTTTATACCTTTGCGTTGTTGTTGAGGAGTGTTGAGCATCGGAGCAAAGTGTTCAAAAAACAAATTTAACTCTCTGGTTTACAACCGCCTAATAGTCCTCCACACCCAAGTAGAACAACGTAGCATTTCACCCACCAAAGGAGTAATAGATGGACAAAACACCGCAAAACAGAAAAAATGCCAAGAGAGAGGGCGTCTTCGACCTTGTGAAACTTATGAGCAAGGCCGAGAAACGCAACTTCAAACTCTACTCCACAAGACTCGGTTGCAACGAGGGAGCAAAATTTCTCCTCTTGTTTGACTGCTTCGACAATATGGAGCACTACGACGAGGCTAAGATTCTCGCACTCTGCCCCACCATCAGCAAACAACAACTACCCAACCTTAAAGCCCACCTCTACAAACAACTTCTCGTGTCGCTTAGAATGCTTGGCGTGCAACACTCCCCTTTGTTGGAAATCAGAGAGCAGATTGACTTTGCAAAGATTCTCTTCGACAAGGGCCTCTACGAAGAGGCTCAACGACTGCTCGATAAGGTGGAGAAGAGAGCTGTGGAGTTGGAGCTTCTGCCCGCCGTACTCGACATTGTTGAGCTCAAACGCCAGCTGAAAGTATTGAGCTATTCGAGCGAGATGACCCAAGTGGCCGACACCACCGCCAAGGCTGCCAGTGTAATCTCGGAGAGTTTGTCGAGCATCGCCTCACTCTCGCGCTTGGCAGTGCAGTGTTATGCCCTACACCAGAGTCTTGGATTTGCCCGCTCGCAAAAAGACCTCGACAAGCTCAACAGCTACTTCAAACCCCGCATTGAGCCCTACGAGGACAAGGAGATGAACTTCACCGAGCGCTTCTACTTCTACCAAGCCAAGGCGTGGTACTACTACATCTGCCACAAAACCGCCCTCTCCTATCGCTACGCACTGAAATGGGTGGCCCACTTTGAGGCAAGGCCCGAGATGAAGGAGGTTATGTATGACAGCTATATGCGTGGTTATGCCCACGTGCTCGACGGTATGTTCCTGATGCACAAATACTCAGCCTTTGTACGCACGCTCGACGAATTTGAAAAGGAGAGCTCGACCATTGGCAAGCTCAACGATAATGCCGAGATGATTTCGCAGGGCATACTCTTTACCGGTCAGCTCAACAAGTGCCTTATGGCGGGCACCTACAAAGATGGTCTGTGGATTGCAAAAAACATCGACTCCTACCTGAAACGCTACGACAACCGCCTGACCATCCACGAGAAAATGCCCCTCTACTACAAGGTGGCAACGCTCTACTTTGGCGACGGCAACTACCACAAATGCATTGAGTATCTGTCGTATATCATTGCTGTCAAAGACCACAACATCCGCCGCGACTTGCAGTGCTATGCCCGTATGCTCAACCTTATGGCACTCTACGACGCGGGGCTCGACTTCAACATCGACTACCAGATTCGCTCGGTCTATTCGTTTATAGTCAAGATGAAGGATATGACCGAGATGAAAGACGAGCTGCTGTCGTTCTTCAAGAGCCTCGGCAACATCAACGCCATC
>JAGBVY010000073.1 GCA_017630115.1 Tidjanibacter sp.
CAGCTTACTTAGGTAAGTGAGGATTTGCGAGGCGATGGTTGGTGCAAAATAAGCCCACAAGGCACACTCTCAACCAAGAAAGGAATAGAGCGGAGGGATTTCAAGGCCAATCAACTTTTCAGCTTCAAGGCCACACATACCCCATTTGCTTCATCTGAGTGGGTTTTGTGGTGATTATTTTGTGCCAATCCGAGCGAGCAATACCGCAGCTTACTTAGGTAAGTGAGGATTTGCGAGGCGATGGTTGGTGCAAAATAAGCCCACAAGGCACACTCAGCATTCTATGCGTCGATTTTGGCATACTTAGCGTGCTTCTCAATAAACTCACGACGAGGGCCTACCTCATCGCCCATAAGCATTGAGAAGATACGGTCGGCCTCGGCAGCATTCTCAATAGTCACCTGTTTGAGAATACGGGTAGCAGGATCCATAGTGGTCTCGCGGAGCTGGTGCTCGTTCATCTCACCAAGACCTTTATAGCGCTGCACGGTCACACCCTTAGTACCAAGCTCGGCAGTGTATTGCGCCCTCTCCTCGTCGGTCCAGCAGTAATGTTTGATGTTGCCCTTCTTAACGAGGTACAAGGGAGGCATTGCAATATAGACGTGGCCCTGCTCAATGAGGGGTTTCATCTTACGGAAGAAGAGGGTCAGCATAAGGGTAGCGATGTGGCTACCATCGACGTCGGCATCGGTCATAATGATGATTTTGTCGTAGCGCAACTTCTCGATATTCAGAGCATTACTATCTTCCTCAGTACCTATCGACACACCCAGTGCCGTAAACATATTCTTAATCTCCTGATTCTCCCACATACGATGCTCCTGCACCTTCTCGATGTTGAGAATCTTACCCCTCAGAGGCATAGTAGCCTGAAACTCGCGGTTGCGACCCTGTTTGGCAGTACCACCTGCCGAATCGCCCTCGACAAAGAAAATCTCGGCCTTCGAGCGGTCGCGCGTAGCGCAGTCGGCCAACTTACCGGGCAGACCAGAGCCCGACAACACGGTCTTACGCTGCACAAGCTCTCGTGCGTGGCGTGCGGCGTGACGCGCAGTAGCAGCCAAAATGACCTTGTCAACAATAGCCTTAGCATCCTTGGGGTGCTCTTCGAGGTAGTTGGTAAGCGCCTGCGAAATGGCGTAATCAACAACCGTAGCCACCTCATCGTTGCCCAACTTGGTCTTGGTCTGGCCCTCAAACTGAGGCTCGGCAACCTTCACCGAGATAACTGCCGTTAGACCCTCGCGGAAGTCGTCACCCGAGATGTCGAACTTAACCTTCGAGAGCATACCATTCTCCTCGGCATATTTTTTCATAGTGCGCGTCAGAGCCCTACGGAAACCTGTCAGGTGAGTACCACCCTCAATGGTGTTGATGTTGTTCACATAGGAGTGAACATTCTCCGAGAAGCTGTCGTTATACTGCATAGCCACCTCCACAGGAGTGCCATTGCGCTCGGTGTCGATGTAGATGATGTCGTCGATAATCTTCTGGCCACGACTCTGGTCAAGGTACTCAACAAAACCTTTCAGACCATTGTCCGAGTAGAAGTGCTCGTGGAGATACTCGCCATTGTCGTCCCTCTCCCTACGGTCGGTAAGGTCGAGATTGACACCCTTATTGAGGAAGGCAAGCTCCCTAAGACGTGCAGCCAGAATCTCGTAACGATACTCTGTGTGGGTGAAAATCTCGCCGTCGGGTTTAAACTGGATAGTCGTACCCGTGCGGTCAGTCTCGCCAATAACCTTCAACTCCGAGGTGGCAGCACCACGACTAAAAGTCATCTGATACACCTTGCCATCGCGGCAAACCGTAGCAATAAGTTTGGTAGAGAGTGCATTCACACACGACACACCCACACCGTGCAGACCACCTGACACCTTGTAGGAGTTTTTGCTAAACTTACCACCTGCGTGGAGAATGGTCAACACGACCTCCAAGGCCGACTTACCCTCCTGCTCGTGGATACCCACAGGAATACCACGACCATTATCCTCCACCGTAATGGAGTTATCCTCGTTAATAACTACCTTAATGTCGGTACAGTAGCCCGCCAAAGCCTCGTCGATAGAGTTATCCACCACCTCATAGACCAAGTGGTGAAGACCCCTCTCACCGATGTCGCCAATATACATCGCAGGGCGTTTACGCACTGCCTCCAAACCTTCAAGCACCTGAATACTTGAAGCCGAGTACTCCTCCTGCTGTGGAGCCACATTTTGCTGCTGCAAATTTTCCATTTTGTTGTTTTGCTTTATGTTTATTTAATCTCGTATTTCAAAATTCTTCACCCCTCTCAGCCATCTATTACCTACCAAGAAGAGCATTCAAATCGACCTCTTCCACCCTACCCTTGCGGAACATCAGTGTGCGCGATGGGTAAGCTCCAATCAACTGGATGTTGTGGGTGGCCATAACCACCGAACAACCACGACCTACAATCTCCCTAAAAAGCCTCATAATGTCGTCAGCCGACTTGGGGTCGAGGTTGCCGGTTGGCTCATCGGCAAGGAGAATCTTTGGCGAATTGGCCATTGCGCGCGCAATAACAAGCCTCTGCTGTTCACCTCCCGAGAGCTCGTGGGGCATTTTATACTCCTTATTCTGCAAGCCCACAATGCCGAGCAGCTCCTCTATGCGAGAGGCCATCTCACCCTCACTCTTCCAGCCCGTAGCCCTAAGCACAAAGCGCAGATTCTCATAGACATTCCTATCGCGCAAGAGGCGATAGTCCTGAAAAACCACACCCACCGAGCGACGCAACATTGGCACATCGCGCCTACGCAGGGCAGCCAAATCAAAACCAGCCACTTCGGCCTCGCCCTCCATCAAGGGCAACTCGGCGTAGAGGGTTTTCAGCAGCGACGACTTACCGCTACCAACCTTGCCAATAAAATAGACCAACTCGCCCTCCTCTACCGTCAGATTGACACCCGAAAGCACCCGCTGAGCGTGTTTATAGGAGAGTTTTCCGCCCTCATCATCGGGCTGAAAAACAGCTACATCTTTAAGTTTTATGACTGCATTGTGGCTCATACGCAAGTAGGGTCTAAAATCAAACAAAGATAGGGTTTTTGATTGATAAATCAAAAAAATAGTGTCGCTTTTTCATCCATTTGCAATCTCAAAAACTATTTTTTTATCTTTGCACCCAAGCAAGAGGGCAATTATATCTATTCAAGCAGAATGTTTCTACCCATAATCATAACCCTTCTGGTGTTCACGGTGGCTGCCGAAGCATACATCTTTTGCCACCACATACGCCACCGCTCCAACCTCTACCGCATAGGCTACATAGCCATTGCCGCCCTAGCTATTGTACCCTACTTTACGCTGATGATTGTGGGACGAATTATCGACCTCCACTCCACAGCCTCATCGCTGATGGGCGCCATTGGCATTGTGCTATTTACGCTCAATTTTATATGCAAAATATGTTGGTGTTGTGCATTGCTTCTAAGGCCACGAAGGTGGACTACTTACGCCTTTGCCACAATTGCCACAATAGGCTGCCTGTTAATCATTTACGGCACTCTATGGGAGCGTTTTAATCTGCGTACAACCCACATCGAACTCGCCTACCAAAACCTCCCCGACGAGGCCGACGGCCTACGCATCGCCCAAATCAGCGACCTCCACATTGGCCGACTTCCCAGACGCCATACAATACTCCGCCGTTTGGCTACCGAAATAGCCTACCAGAGGCCCGACATTGTGATTGATTGTGGAGATATGATAAATGGTCGTTACGAGGAGTTGGACTCTCTTTCGATGGAGATTCTCAGCTCAATTGTAGCGCCATTGGGTACCTACACCACACTCGGCAATCACGACCTCGGCCACTACATACTCGACTCCGTAGCACTCCCCGCCGAGGAGAATATACGCCTTCTGATAGAGCGTCAGGCGGCTATGGGTTGGCACAATCTTGCCGGCTCAACAGCACCACTTATAATTGGTGGCGACACCCTATACCTCACCGCCCTCGACTACCCCAAGAATCTCAAAAAAGGCTCTCACGGCAAGGCCACCGATGAGGACTACTCGCCTTTGTTTGACTCCATACCCTCCGAGGCGTTCAACATTGTCGTTGCCCACACTCCTGTTGTGTGGCCCAACATACTCTCGGCCACCGAGGCCGAACTGACACTTGCGGGCCACGTTCACGCAATGCAGATTAAGCTGCCGTTTGTCTGCGGAGGTCGTGGTTGGTCACCCGCAGCTCTGGCCTACACCCATTGGAGCGGCCTCTACCGCGAGGGCAACTGCGCGCTTCACATCAGCGACGGCATTGGTGGTGGCATACCTATTCGCATTGGCGTTAGGCCTCAGTTGGTAGTCATCACACTGAGAAAAAGCTAAAATTTCGCCCCAAAATTCGGTTGCGATTTTCAATTTTCAATTCTTCGCCCTATATTTGCACTACTTTCCGATGGGGTTGACCGGTTTTGACAGCAGGTTATGCAGGTCGGTAAGCACGCCGAGCTTTGTGTGGGGGCTCGTTAATCTCAACGCTCAAAAAATTAAATGGCAATAATAGCTACGCACTCGCTGCTTAATTAACCGAGTTAATTAGCTTAATCTTTGCGCCCAAGGCTGGTGCGAAGACGAGTACTCCGCAGGGCTGACCCGCTTCTTGTTGGCTTTGCTAATGGAGTATCATCAATGAGAAGATAGCCCACAGGGTGTTCCGACTGTTTGGGCGAAATTTTAGGAACTGGGACTACGATTTGGTTGCCACCCACCGGGTTGTAGTAGGAGGATTAAGCGGCGGCTAAGCGTGTAGAAAGCTTTCAGGCAAACTGTTTGGACGGGGGTTCGACTCCCCCCAGCTCCACAAACAAAAACTCGGGTATCAAAATAGATACCCGA
>JAGBVY010000074.1 GCA_017630115.1 Tidjanibacter sp.
GAAAATTGAAAATTGAAAATTGAAAATTATGACCAATTGGTCAAAATAGTCCTATTTCAACGTAAGTTTCGCAAAACTCACATCACTTCAACTCCGAAGAACATTTGCGCCCCCCGACAACATATTGCCACACCATCCACTTAGGATAGATAGTCGTAGGCTCCGGGCAGACAACTCTACTCCATAGTTCACTGCGTTTGGCATCGAGCTCGGCCCTCTGGCGGCGATAGTCGCGGTGGGCACGGCAGATAGCTCGCGCAAACGTCCACCTGCCACTGAAAACATAAACCACCCACGAGAGCCAGTCCATAGCCCTACGCACCCTAAGTCGCCACATCTGCCCCTCGGGTAGGCACTTATGCATCATTGCAAGCGAATTGCGGAAGTTGAAATATATCTTGCGTGGCGAATTGTTGGGCAAAGTGCCGCCACCAACGTGATAGACCACACTACTAGGCTCACACGCAATATCGTAGCCCATAAGTTGCATACGCCAACAGAGGTCTATCTCCTCCATATGGGCGAAGAAACTGCCGTCTAAGCCACCTAATTTGCGCCACACATCCGCCCTTACGACCAAGCACGCACCCGAAGCCCAAAAGATTGGCTCCGCATCATCATACTGACCCGCATCCCACTCGACGTGGCTCATAACCCTACCACGACAAAATGGGTAGCCATACTTATCAATCCGCCCCCCGGCAGCTCCTGCATACTCAAAATAGTCGGGATTTTTCCACGAGCGTATCTTAGGTTGTAGCGCACCCACCTGTGGATTGGACTCCAAGTGCTCCACCAGAGGCTCTAACCATCCCTTAGTAGGCTCAACATCACTATTGAGCAGAACAAATACCTCGCCCTCCAACTGAGCCAAAGCACGATTGTAGCCCTCGGCATAGCCGTAGTTCTCGCCCAAAGGCAACCACTCAACACCTTCAAATCCACTCACAACGCTCTGTGACGAATCGGTAGAGCCGTTGTCGGCCACAACAACACTCGCCCAAGCGGGCACAGTAGCCACCACTTTGGGCAAAAACTGGGCAAGAAACTTCTCTCCATTCCAGTTGAGTATGACAACTCGGGTACTAAGCATTACTCTTGGGATTTTCGGCAATGGCATCTGTGCTCTCCACCGAGGCATCAGCCACCACAGAAGGCTTGACAGAGGGTTTGTTTTTCCAACGGCGGTGTGACCACAACCAAAGTTCGGGCGCACGACGTATGATACGCTCCACCTCGGCCACATAGCGGTCCATAATCTCCTGCTCGGTTATATCCTCCACTCCGTCGTAGAGTTGGACAAAATTACACCTATAATGCGACGGGCGGACCTTCACAATATCTAGCGTATAGACCATCATACCAAACTTCTTGGCATAGTTTCCAATGCCTCCGAAGAACAACGAGGGCTGACTCAGAAAGGTACGCCAAACCTTGTCGCTCTCGCGGAATCGAGGGCGTTGGTCGGCAATGAGTCCAAGGGCCATTTGCTCCTTAGCTTTGAGATTTTTCATCACCGGGCGAGCCAAGCCATTCATTGGAGCCACCTCCATACCAAAGCGACGACGGATATAGAGCATAAACCTATCCATAATCTTGCTACTCAGAGGGTGATAGACTCCAATGTTGTGGTAGGGGTGATCGATTGAATAGACCGAAAAATACTCCCACTCGCCATAGTGAGCCAGAGCCGCAATCCAGTTGCGAGTGCCAATAGCAGCGTCGGTTGCGGCCTCGTTCTCCACCACCATACGACGTTTCAGCTCTCGGGGCGACATACTGGTCATATCTATAACATCGACAAATATCTCGGCCAAGTGGCGATAGAACTTGCGCTCAATGCTCCTAAGTTCCTCCACACTCTTCTCCGGAAAGGCGGCAGCAAGATTGCCCCTAACAACCCCAACACGATAGCCCAACAGGCGGTAGAGAACAAAACTAATGAAGGGAGCAAGCAGATAGTAGAGTACACAATAGGGCAAGTAGCCAATCAACTTAGCCACACCAAGCAACACATAGTACCCCACCCTTTGGGCAAAGTTCATATTATCATTAGCGCTTTTTGCCATAGCCACACTAATCCTCCTCGATAACCTTCACATTACTACTCTTAGTACGCACCGTGAGCCACATACGAATCTTCTCCACATCGATTGATTTCCACCTGTCGGCACGCTTAACGATAGCCACCACCATTGTACCCTGAGGTTTACCCTCAGAATAGGTAGTATGTTTGGAGAGCGACACCGAGCCTACATTCTCGGCCACAAGAGCCAACTCACGCGAGATGTCGGCTCCCGAAAGGGTGTCGATAGTAGTGAGCGACGAGAGGCGACCACGCAGCTCCCTAATCTGGTTATTCTTCTCATCGATAATGTCGGCATAGCTCTTTTGCAGCTTGCTGATATCCATTTTGTCGTCGCTATCGGCCTGACGGACAACCAATTCGGTATGGAACAGACCGTAGTCCTCCATCTGAGCACGGGCATTGTCGATGACATCCTGAGAGAGAGGCTCACCCACAAGGCGAATCTCCACACGCGAATTTTTACCCTCGTAGTGGAATTCCTTTTGGTAATCGACAATCATTGTGCGGTTGAACTGAAACACCTTGGCCACATACCTATCGACATTCTCCTCGAAGGTGGTACGACGCACAATATCCGCACCAAAAATAATGCTTGGCACACCCACGAGTATGATTATCAAGGTGATGTAGCGATTGTTGCGTTTCTGCTGTACGGGGTCGAGGATAGTCTTTTTGTCGTAGCGCAAAAACAAGACCACAAGGTAGGTGGCAACGGCAATAAAGACGGCGTTGATGGTGAAGAGGTAGAGCGCACCGAATAAATAGCTGAAATTACCTGTGGCCAAACCAAAGCCTGCTGTACACAAAGGTGGCATCAGCGCAGTAGCAATGGCAACACCCGACACAACCGCCACCGCCCTATCCTTGCGAGTCTGGGCCACCATACCTGCCAGACCACCAAAGAAGGCAATCAGCACATCGTAGGTTGTGGGCGAAGTACGAGCCAACAGCTCACTCTGGGCCGTTGAAATGGGGGAAATAAAGAAGTAGAGTGTACTGGTAACAAGACTCACAACGACCATCAGCAAGAAGTTACGCCAAGCCGATTTGAGCATATCGAAGTCGTTAGTACCCAACGACAAACCAATACCAATAATAGGACCCATAAGGGGCGAAATCAACATTGCGCCAATAATCACAGCCGTTGAGTTTACATTCAGACCCAGCGACGCAATAAAGACCGCAAACATCAACACCCAAAGAGTAGTCCCCTTAAAGTCGATACCCTTACGAATCTCCTCCACCACAAGCGCCTGCGAAGCACTATCGCCACGCAAGTCAAACCTGCCGTGCATAAACTCCTTCAAATTGTGCCAAATGCGAAGAAAAATGTTTGCCACCTCCGCACGACTAACCGTGTCATCCACCTTGGGGCTATCGCCACTCACGTTGGTCACACCCTCCACCACCTCAGGGGTAGTTTCAGACTCAACAGCAACTCCCTCTTGCGAACTGAAAACCTCTTTTATCTCTTCCTGATTGTTGTTGTTCATAGTAGTCATTGTTTTTCTCTCCTGAAATCAAATATAGGTTGGCAGAGGCTACTCCTCGTCGGCCTCCTCGCCCACGTCGGCTCTATGTTTTAGGTCTTTACCCTCAACCACAATCACAAACTCCCCTTTGGGAGGGTGAGCCTCAAAGTGGTCGATAACCTCGCGCAGAGTACCCCTTACGGTCTGTTCAAACTTCTTCGACAGCTCGCGCGAAACGCTCACACGCCTATCCTCGCCAAAGCATTCGGCCAGCTCACCCAGAGCCTTTAACACCCTAAACGGCGACTCATAGAAAATCATTGTGCGACTCTCCTCGGCCAGCGCAGCAATCCTCTTTTTGCGCCCCTTCTTCTGAGGCAAGAAACCCTCAAAGCAGAATCTATCGCAGGGAAAGCCACTCTGCACCAAAGCCGGCACAAAGGCCGTAGCGCCGGGCAGGGTCTCCACCTCTAAACCTCGCTCCACACAGGTGCGTGCCAGCAGAAAGCCCGGGTCGGAGATGCCGGGGGTGCCGGCGTCGGATATGAGCGCCACACTCTGGCCGGCCTGAATCTGCGAGGCCACAAACTCCACGGTTGCGTGTTCGTTGAATTTGTGGTGGGAGTAGAGTTTGCGCTCGATGCCGTAGTGTTTGAGCAACACCTGAGAGGTGCGTGTATCCTCGGCCAAGACAATATCCACCTCACCAAGAAGACGCACCGCACGATAGGTCATATCTTCCAGATTGCCTATGGGGGTTGGGATAATATAGAGTTTCGACATTTTCCTTAACTAAAACTTTGAATTAAAACAGCTTGCGAGCCAAAAGTTCCATCAACAGACGTGCGCCCTCACTATTGGGCGACCAGCGGAAGTTGTCGTAGATGTAGAGCATAGCCTCATCGAGATTATCAAACTCGTCGAGCTTGTCTATGGAACTCTCGTAGTAGTCGTTATCGCCGGCAAACAAATCGCGCAGGAGGATAAACTTATCGTTGATACCGATTGACTGACGTAGCGACATCGAGGCCGACGCTGCGGTGGCCACATCCACCACCTGAGGCTCCACAAACCCCTCATACTGACCCTCTTCGACCACTGCCTCTTCTTCCTCGGCTGGCTCTTCATTAATAGGCTCTTGCTCAACTTCAACCTCCTCTTCGACTGCATCCTCTTCGACCTGCTCAGGCTCCTCTTCATCATCCTCATCGTCGGCCCAATAGAGCACCTCGCCCTCTTCCTCTTCATTGGACTCGTCGTCATCGTCGTAGAGCGACATAGCCTTCTGGTGGTCAATCTCGGCAGAAGCAGACTCTTTGATAGGCTCCTCTTCGGCAACCGCCTCCTCAACTACAACTTCCTCTTCAACCACAATCTCCTCCTCTGCGGATTCCACCTCAACTACTACATCTTCCTCGGTGGGGTGCAAAAGCTCCTCCTCTGCGGATTCCTCTTCAACCTCACTCTCATCATCGGTAGCGGGTTCATCTTCCACAATAGGTTCCGGCTCGTCGTCGGAGGGATAGATGCGCTCAACCTCCATTTCGGGCTCAGCCTCATCATCCTCAGCTACCCCAGCACCCACTCCAAGCAGAGCGTCAATCACCCTATCTTCCTCAGTCACAACGTCGAGAGCCAACACCGAGGCATAGACTCCACGCAAACGTTCCAGTAGCAAATCGCGTTCTATCTCATAGATTCCTGTCTCGGAAAAACTCTCAATCTGCCCTTCGAGCAGCTCAATCAATCGCAAAGTATCTTTCATAGTAGTTATATAGCTTTATTAACTAATCGTTTTATTCCCTCAAAAATACAAACTTTCCTTTTAGTAAACAAATTTATGGCACGAGAATTTGGCCTTCACTTATAAGAATTCATAAAAATATAGTTATCTTTGCAGACTACAAACGTAATTTTTCGATACTTATGGCATTACAATGCGGCATAGTGGGTCTGCCCAACGTGGGCAAAAGTACCCTTTTCAACTGCCTTTCCAGCGCAAAAGCTCAGGCAGCCAACTTCCCTTTCTGCACAATCGACCCCAACGTGGGCGTTATAACCGTACCCGATGAGCGACTTACGAAACTCGCCGAAATCGACAACCCCAAACGTGTAATCCCCACAACCATTGAGATTGTGGATATTGCAGGCTTGGTAAAAGGCGCATCAAAGGGTGAAGGCTTGGGCAACAAGTTCCTCGCCAACATCCGCAACACCGACGCTATCATCCACGTTCTGAGGTGTTTCGACAACGACAACATCACCCACGTCGATGGCTCGGTAAATCCCGTCAGGGACAAAGAAATCATCGACACGGAGCTGATAATGAAAGACCTCGAAACCGTAGAGGGTCGCATTGGCAAAACCCAAAAGCAAGCCGCCGCAGGCGACAAAGTGGCCAAGCGTCAGTATGAGATTTTGTGTCGCTACAAAGAGGCTATGGAGCAGGGCAAGGCTGCTCGCTCAGTGGAAATCGACAATAAGGAGGATGCCAAGTGGGTAGCAGAGTTGTGTCTGCTGACCAACAAACCCGTACTCTACGTCTGCAACGTTGATGAGGCTAGCATCACCTCAGGCAATGCCTATGTGGAGGCTGTGCGCGAGGCCATCCGCGAGGAGAATGCTGAGTTGCTCGTTGTGGCTGCCGCCACCGAGGCTGACATCGCCGAGTTGGAGAGCTACGAGGAGCGTCAAATCTTCCTCGAAGAGTTGGGTATTGAGGAGTCGGGCGTAAGCCGCCTCATCAAGGGTGCATACAAACTCCTCGGTTTGGAGACCTTCTTCACCACCGGCGCCGACGAGTCGAGGGCTTGGACCTACACCCGTGGCTACAAAGCACCTCAGGCAGCAGGTGTCATCCACACCGACTTCGAGCGCGGATTTATCCGTGCCGAGGTTATCAAATACGACGACTACGTTACGCTCGGCAGCGAGAAGGCTTGTCGCGAGGCGGGCAAGATTGGCATCGAGGGCAAGGAGTATATCGTTCAGGATGGCGACATTATGCACTTCCTCTTCAACGTATAACAGACAAACATCAAGAACAAAGCACAATACAACAATATGACTATGGACAGAAAAGTAAGAGTTCGTTTTGCGCCCTCTCCCACTGGCGCACTCCACATTGGCGGTGTTCGCACCGCACTCTACAACTACCTCTTTGCTCGTCAGAGGGGTGGCGACTTCATCCTCCGCATTGAGGATACCGACTCCACTCGCTACGTCGAGGGAGCCGAGGAGTATATTATGGAGTCGCTCGAATGGTGTGGAATCAAGATTGACGAGGGTGTACGCGAGGGTGGCCCTCACGCCCCCTATCGCCAGAGCGAAAGGAAAGATATCTACCTCAAATATGCGCTCCAACTCGTTGAGTCGGGCCACGCCTACTACGCTTTCGACACCCCCGAGGAGCTCAACGCTCTGCGTGCCGAGTTGGAGGCCAAGGGCGAGACCTTCTGCTACAACTACGCCGTAAGGGAGCAACTTGCCACCTCGTTGCGCCTGAGTGCCGAGGAGGTGGAGGAGCGCAAAGCTCGTGGCGACCAGTGGGTCATCCGTTTCAAGATGCCCGAGAATGAGGTGGTAGAGATGGACGACCTCATCCGTGGTCACGTTGAGATGAACACCTCCACACTCGACGACAAGGTGCTCTACAAATCGGCCGACGCACTGCCCACCTACCACTTGGCCAACATTGTCGATGACCACCTGATGGAGATTTCGCACGTCATCCGTGGCGAGGAGTGGTTGCCTTCGTTGCCACTGCACTATCTGCTCTATCGTGCCTTTGGTTGGGAGGAGAGCCGCCCTGAGTTTGCACACCTTCCCCTGCTACTCAAACCCACAGGTCAGGGCAAACTGAGCAAGCGCGACGGCGACAAACTTGGCTTCCCCGTATTCCCTCTGAGATTTGTTGCCCCCTCGGGCGAGGTATCCAGAGGCTACCGCGAGGATGGCTATTTCCCTGAGGCTTTCATCAATATGCTTGCTCTGTTGGGCTGGAATCCCGGCACTGAGCAGGAGATTTTCTCTATGGAGGAGCTGATTGAGGCCTTCTCGCTCGAAAGAGTGGGCAAATCGGGTGCTCGTTTCAGCCCCGACAAGGCTCATTGGTTCAACGCACAATATATGCACTCTCGTGACAACGAGGAGGTTGCAGCAATCTACGAGGCACAGCTAAAAGAGCGTGGCATTGAGCTTTCGCACGAGAAGGCCGTAAGGATTGCTTCGCAGATTAAGATGAGGGCCACCTTCCCCGAGGAGTTCTGGGCTCTCTCGTCGTTCCTCTTTGAGGCCCCCACCTGCTACGACGAGAAGGCTACGAAAAAATACTGGAAGGCCGACGCTCCACGCATCATTGGCGAGTTGAGAAACATCTTGGCAGGCTTGGAGGAGTTCACCGCAGCCGAGATGGAGAGGGTTGTTGGCAGTTGGATTGCCGAGAATCAGATTGGTATGGGCCTCATTATGAATGCTTGGAGGCTCACGATTGTTGGCGAGCCAAAGGGATTTGGTATGTACGATATGTGCGACGTATTGGGCAAAGAGGAGACCCTCAACCGTATGGACGCTGCGCTGGCCGCACTCCCCAAAGCCGAATAGCAACAACAACCATTTGTAACATTACGAAATAATTGCTAACTTGCGCTCAACCCGAAACGGTTGGGCGCTTTTTTTTGGGAAAAAATATTTTTTTCTCTCTTCGTGCAACGTTTTGACCCACTTGTGCATCTAATAGGAAAGAGCCCCAATTTAACAAACCGAAACAAACTACGATACGACTATGAAAAACAGCAAAATCATCAGATGGATTCTATCGCTACTTGGCTTTTCCGGTGTGGCCACATCGTGCGAGGTTATCTCCGAATCAACAGGCGGAGGTATGATCTGTATGTATGGCACTCCAACTGCCGACTATGTATTTAACATTGAGGTTGTTGATGACCAGACAGGCGAGCCTGTACCAATGATTCTCACCTCGGCCTACGATTACAACAACAGCGAATATCAACTCGACTCGCGTATGACCAACGAACAGGGCAAAGCCACACTATCGTTTCAGGAGTTCCCGTCGGGTAGTCATACTATCGTAACAGAGGACATCGACGGCCCCGACAATGGAGGCGACTACCAGAGAACCGCAACGACCATCAAAACCAACTCCAACGATTTTGTTGAGCCTAATGGGGCTTGGTATTCGGGCACTGCTACCCACGACATAACCATACGCCTTGTGAAGAAGGCTGAGGATGTTGAGGAGCAAGAGCCGAGGGAGTAGGCGGTAAGCACCACCCCTTCCCCACTCAACCACCCCCCCAACCACAAACTCTTACGCCTATGAAACTACGCAACATAACGCTTCTTGTGGCTCTCGTATGCGCCCTTACGACCACCTCAGCAATGGCCCAACACCTCCCGTCGAGGGATACGATAGTGGGTATTGGAGTTGGTAGCAACACTGGCAACTTCACTACCAACAAGAGCCAACTCAACTATACATTCTCCATAGAGCAATTTCGGAAACCTACGGCAGCGCCTTGGTCGGTGTCGTGGCAGTTTGCCCTAAGCAGCTACAATAATGGCGAGTGTCGCAACCTGCTCTACAACTTCAACACCTTTGCCGACTGGAATTTCACTCTCGACGACAAGTACACCCCCTTTGTGGGCATTGGTATTGGAGGCTCAACAGAGAGTCTGTTTCTGCAGTTTATAAATATGCTTAAATCGCTACTATCGCTCGCCACTCCAAACCCCAACGATTATATGGAAGACCATACGTTCTTCTCTGTCACACCGCGTATTGGCCTTTACGCTACCGACCACCTGCGTATTTCGGCAGAGCTGCAAATAACCTCTCAGAAACAGTACTTTGCTATGTTGAGCGTTGGCCTTCGTTTCAATTCCGCTAAGTGGCTCGACTTCTTCGACTAACCCATCCCCAATAGAACCAATCCGATGAAACGACTCATTGCCATACTGATAGCGCTGCTCGGACTGACCCTCTCGGCCAGCGGACAGCTATTTTACAGCTCACTTTTGGACTTTATATCCCGCCCCACCGGAACAGCCAAAAAAGCTGTCAATGTGCACATTGGCCCCGCGATGGAGATAATCGAGTGTGGCGACTATGTTCTCCATACCCCAACAGCACTCTTTGAGGTGAGGGTGAACAACCTAAGCGACAATGGCGATATGTCACTACGCATAGGCTACAACCATTTTCAGGTGGGCAAGCTAGACGACGCGCTGGGACACCGCGATGTGAAAGCCTTTACTATGATTAACTATGTCGACTACAACCTGCGCTACTGGGAGAACTTTGCACCCTACTTTGGTATGGGCGTAGGCATCTCCTATCAACCCACCACCCACACAAAACTCGTCAATGGTAAAGAGGAAGTCTATGAACACGCCCGAAACCATAGTGCGATAGGCCTGCGTATGGGCGTGGAGCTGTGGGACTGGGTGAGAGTGGAGCTTTCCCAAGAATATCGCTCAATATTCATCTCTACCTATCTGACAATCAGCATTGTACTATAACCCCAAAAGCAACATACAACTATGAAAACCAAACTCTACCGACTACTCATTGCCCTGCTCGGATTTGCAGGCTTCGAATCGTGTACGGGGCCCGATATGTATGGCTGCCCACCAATACCCGCACCCGAATATGGTTGTCCGTCGGCCACATTCCTCTTCAACGCCAATGCCCACGACCAAGTGAGCAACGAGCCTATTAGGCACATCAGAGTGAGCGTCTTGGCGCGAGGCGAAAGTAGCTACTACGACAACGAAACAGGGACAGTAAAGCACAAAGAATACTGCGATACCCTTGCACGAGGAAGCACCAACGACGAGGGACACGCTCTAATTCTTGTTCAGGGAGCACCCATCACCACCTACGAGCTTGCTTTCGACGACATCGACGGCGAGGAGAATGGTGGCGACTATGCCTCTACAAATGTGGTGGTTACAACCCAGTCGGAGGACCTCAATGACCCAAGTAGCAGCAACGGGTGGGAAGGAGCTATAACCCACGAGGTGAATGTAAAGCTCGTGAAGAAAATTGAAAATTGAGAATTGAAAATGGAAAATTATGGTAAATGCTCACGCTGGCGTGAGCATTTACTTTGTATAATAATGACATACAAACCGCTGTTTGCTATGCCCTATGAGCCTTATGAGCCATAGACCTTTCGACGTTAGACGTTAGACGTTAGACGTTAGACAAATTATAACGCCGAAATTCGCCTTTATAACA
>JAGBVY010000075.1 GCA_017630115.1 Tidjanibacter sp.
CAGCACTGCTGAACATACTCTCACTTGCGCTGAGTCAGCAGGGGGTGGAAATCGACATAGCACGCTCCCACCGAGAGCTGGTAAGGCGCTGCCATTCGGAGAGTTATGCACTAATCATAACCCGCTTTGTGAAGCCTCTGCTGAGAGATGATTCGCTAGCACTGGGTGGGGCTCGTGGGGCATCGTTGCCACCTATATTTGTACTCTCGCACACGCACAACCAACGCATCGTTGTGCATCTTTTGGAGCGTGGCGTTAGTCAGTTTCTCTCGCTGCCCATAAGCCTTGCACGTCTGAGCAGCAAGGTGGCACAACAGCTTCACTCCTACCACGCCGACTAAAACAATGAACTCTCGCAACACACTCCACAGCACTCACCGCTCCATCCGTAGAGCAGAGCAATGGGCAAACCACCTTGCCCCCACAATTTACAACTACCTCATACTCAGCAATCCCAACCCCAGCGACCCACTCCTTCAACTCTGCCCCACACCCCACGAGCAGGAGGCACTATCGAGCGTTGTGGCCTTGCTCAATCGCAACATTCTGGGCTGTCAGCCCGGGCGCATCAGGGAGCTTTCGCAGAGGTGGCAATTGGAGGAGTTTCTATTGGGGCGGATAGTGCGTTCGGGAGCGACGACACGTTGTAGGCTACTTGAAAGATTGCTCTATCTGCACCCCACACCGGGCTGCGTAGCGAGGCTTGCGCGCCTCTCTCGCAGCGATGCCGAGGTAGCCTTTGGGCTACTGCTCTTGGAGCTCTACACAATGCCCTCGCAAGTGTGCCAGCTGCTCAAACTCCACCCCCACTTACTCTCCTTCGCTCAGATGGAACGTGTGGTGGAGGTGTTGCACCTACGCTCGCCTCTAATTGTCCCACCCCACATAGATGGTCTAACGAGCGACAACGTCGATATGTACCTACTCTATATTGCTTGGGCTGAGGGGGTTGGCTCGGCCATAGAGCAGGCCCAGAGGCTCGCCCTAAGTCACAATCGCACACTCCGCACCGCCGCCTTCAACATACTCCTCGGCGAGGCATTAGCAGCCACCCTCTGACTCCACTCAGGAGTGCAAAAAAATCCACATCAATGGGGGTGCTTTTACAAAAAAGCACTACCTTTGGGGCTCAATCCTCACCGAAACCCTCGGGAGCGATTATCAACAACCCGCAAGCAAAATGCAAGACAATGAAAATAAGGTCATTAGTAATACTCGCAACAACCCTCCTACTCAGCACCGCTGTGGGGGCAAACAACAACGATGGCGCCACCAAAGTGAAGGTGCAAAATGGCGAAAAATGGTGGGGACTGGTGGTTGAACCATCGAGCCTCACCCTCCCCTTTGAGAGAGCTTTTGCGGTGGCCACCGAGGATTTCTCGCCCACCCTCTACAAAGCCAATATGCTCCTCTCAAATCGTGGACGCTACGTTTGGAGCGCCTCACCACTAAGAGTAGGTTTCGACGGCAAGAGCCTGACAATCGACTCTGCCGACGGCTCGAAAGTGGAGGTGCAAAAGTCGGGACGCACACTGCGCGAAGCCTACCTAATGTGTTGCCACCGCAACTTCCCTCCCAAGGCAGTGGAGGCCACCGCCACACTCTTCCAGAAGCCAATCTACGAATTTGGCGGCGAAGACGCAATGCTCTACAACCAGCAGAGTGTCATCGACTTTGCCACAATGTTACTCCATCGTGGCGCTCCAAGCGGAACCATACTCCTGCCTATGGGGTGGAATAGCACATCGGGCGACTTTGTTTTCGACCACGAAGCCTACCCCAACCCAAAGGCTATGATTGACTCACTACATAGTAAAGGTATGGAGGTGATGCTCACCATAACCCCCTACGTTATGGCCGCAGGCAGAGGTTACAGGCAAAACCTCAAAGATGGCAACCTGATGCTCGGCAGCAACAACCAACCCGTTGTGTTCCAGAGCCGTATGGGCTACACAGCCTGCCGCACCCTTAGTCCTGAGGCAATAGCTACGATAGAACAACAACTGCTCACACTCACTGAGCAGGTGGGCATAGACGGTTTCTACTTCGACTGCCTCGATGCAGTAGCCCTGCTGAAAGACGACAAGGCACAACTAACCGACTACCTAACCCTCTGGAATAGCTTGGGCAAAAATATAGATGTGGCCATATTCTCCACCCCTATGGGTCAGCAACTCGGCAGCACCGCCTCGTCGGTATCGGCCTCGCGCCACTACACTTGGGCAACCCTTGCCGAGAGTCTCGAAAGAGCTATCGATGCATCGGTGTTGGGCTTTACGCGCACCTCATTAGCTGCCGACCTCGACTTCCACGGTGGCGACCAAAACCTTGCACTCAGAACAGCCCAACTGGCTGCCCTACTGCCGGTTGCTATCATCCCCTACTCGGTATGGAACATCCCATCTAAGGCCGATGAGCTATGCTGTTTGCTTGCGTGGAGGGCCGAGAATGGGGCTTACTATCTTGCCTTAGCCGAGCAGTCGGCCACCTCGGCAGAGCCCATCCTACGCCACCTCGAATATCAATTTCCACGCACCGGATTCTCCAACTGCCGCGACGAATTTATGATAGGTACAAAGTGGCTCGTAGCCCCCGTGGTTGATAATAGCGGTGTGAGGATGGTACGCCTACCCAAAGGACGCTGGAAGGAACTTGACTCGGGCCGCATCATCAAAGGCCCAAGGGTGATTGACGTAAATGTCACCGACGGCAAAGTGCCTATATATGAGAAGGTTGATAAATAGCCTCTTCAACAGCGTAGCCCCGAAATTATTCGGGGCTACGCTGTTGAAATTCAAAATTCAAAATTCAAAATTATTTAGGGAGGTTAGGGAATTTAGGGAGTTTAGGGAGTGGCCTATAAGCCCTATGGGCCTTATAAGGCCTATACGCTGGGTTTACTGGGTTTACTGGGTTCACTGGGTTCACTGGG
>JAGBVY010000076.1 GCA_017630115.1 Tidjanibacter sp.
AGACTCTCGTTTTCCGCTCAAAATCAAGCAGTTACGCAAATGTAGCTGCTTTTTTATTTGTATTTAGACTAGAACTTGCGACCCCCAATTGCCCCCTGTCAGGGGGTCAGGGGTGTAAATATAGTTCGCGAGAGCTGCCCGTAAATGCGGAGTCAAATCTCGTTTTGCTCTTGTATTTAATTATGCTATCAATGGATTCATTTGTCAATGAGAAAGATTTCGTATTGCTCAACCGAGATCACTATACCTTTGAAGTTCTGATGAATATCTTAAAAGGTGAGTGTGAACTAATTAGGAGCAACCACGAAAATCTACTATTGTGCCATTCAGAGTCACATTATCCCGTTTGGATCTGGACGCCGGATAATACCACAGATGAAGTAAAAAATAACGCGTGGAAATTGGTATGCAAATTTCGTCCTCTGAGCAGCGGATACCGATACAATCTGAAATATGAACTAGCACGCTATTTTAGTGAAAAAGCAGCAGAAGAGGGTTTTAACGCAGGAATAGCGATGAATTTATTTGTATATGACTGTCCTGCGTCCATCTCGCCAGACGTCATCTCTGATGGCGATATACACTGTTGTACCACAGATGACGAGGAGGAAGCCGCAGCCATTATACCACATTTCTATACTGAAATTGAAGAGGAAGAGCCCTCCTATGAACATTGTCTGGAAAAGGTGAGATGTTATATTGCGAGCAAAGGATTCTTCTTCTGGAAAAACAAATATGGGAAAACTGTTGCGTGCTGCTCCTATAAACTGAACGACAAGTACGCATTGATCAGTAGTGTATATACTTTCCCCGAGGAACGCAGAAAGCATTACGCTCAGAATTTGGTGTACCAAGTGACGCGAAAGGTGTCAGAATTAGGATATATACCTATGCTATATACCAATGCAGATTATCAGGCTTCCAACGCTTGTTACGAAAAAATTGGGTATATTCTACGGGGTAAACTTTGTACCGTTTCTATCATAAAATGATACAACATTCGTTTTTTTTCTCTATGCAAGCTGAATGTCGCGCCTGTTGCAGAATGGTGCGGTGGAGAGTATTGTATTGGCAATCAGTCGGTGGCCAGCAGCATTGGGGTGTATTCCGTCGGGGCAAACCAGCTCACAAGGATCTGCCGAAGAACGGATAAATGGGGTGGTGATGTCTAATATGGGTGTTGAGGTGCGCTCGGCCACCTCGAAAAGCGCCTTGTTGTAGGAGGTGTGCCAGCGCTCAATTGCCTCCACATCGCCCATCCAGCCAACAATGTTGGCTCTCTGTTCAGTGCTCATACGGCGCGAGAAGAATCCGAAGTAGTGGGTCGAATCAATTGGCGGGAGAGAGAGGATTATGGGCTTGGAATTGAGGCTTTTAACTCGCTCAATGAGCGATACGAACAGATCGCAAAACTCTTTTAGAGGTGTCTTGGGGTTGTGACCTGCTGCGGGGTCGAGGGCTATACGCTTCCAGTTGAAATCGCAGTCGTTGCCACCATATTCTAATAGTGTATATTCTGCTGCTGCAATCTCTTCGGCGTGGTGGTTTATGATGTTGTGGCCATTGGTTATGGTGCAGCCAAATTTGCCGAAGTTCTCCACTTGGAATCCTCCTTCTGATTTGAGTATCTCCACAAAACTATTGTTTAGCAACTCGTAATTTGCCTCCTCTGTTAGCACCACACCCTTTGTTATTGAGTCGCCAAGGGCAGCGATTTTGATTCTTTCCATAGCTCTATTTTTTTGGTTTTCGATGGCAAAACTACTCTCCGCTTTGGAGAGGTGTGAAAAATTGTTGTAGGGATGAGTGGATAGTTATGAAATAAGGCTTTTTAGGGATTAAAACCCGATATTTGGGAAGTTTGACAGAAATTCATATCTTTGTCCCTACTTAATAAGTGACAAGATTGACTTATGAAATACTACCACAAACATCTTTTTTCGGGCGTGAGTGCAGCACTTCACAGCCTGCTTATTCCACTCTTCACGTTTGTATTCCTCATCCTCTACAAACCCTTTGCCATAGTTGAATTTTTGCAGATTGGCTCGGTGGATTATTCTTTCAACCTCACGATTCTCCTCTGCATAGCCATAGGCTCAGTTGGACTTATGCGCCTGCTATTTTGGGCTCTAAGACCTGTGTTGGGCTTAAACTATGTCGTCTATGCCCTTTGGTGTGTGGGCGAAGTGGTTGTGATGGCGCTCTTTTCGGCTCTATATTTGGTGCTGATGTTCGGTGGTTCGAGGGGCTATTTTGAACTTGTTGGTAGCTGTTGCGGGGTTCTGTCGGCTGTGGCCATCTACCCCTATGCGCTTATGGCTCTGGGGTTTATGCTCTACGACGAGCGCAACGCCAACCTTTCGGGCGATAGTGGCTCTGCGCTCGTTAAATTCTATGATGAATACAAGAAACTCAAACTAGTTATTGCCTCCGATGCGATACTCTTCATCCGCTCCGAGGAGAATTACGTTCAGATTCACTACCTCTCAGACTCCAATAAGTGCCGTAAGTTTGTTCTGCGTTCTTCGATGAGGGCTTTGAGCGAGATGCTTTTGCGTCACGGTTTGGTGCGTTGCCACCGCTCCTTTTTTCTCAATCCTCAGCACGTTAAGTTGGTTCATAAGGATGTTTCCGGTCTGGTTGTTGCCGAGTTGTCGGCCGATGGATTTGAGCCTATACCTATTTCCAAGCGCTATCAGGAGGATGTGATGCGTCGTCTGTAATTGCGAGCGCGCCTTATCGGTGCTTTTGGCACTAACCTGCTGCGATAGGCGGTTTCCTCATTTACGAGAGTAAACTGCGGAGCCACTAACACAGCCTTTGGCTGTGTGTCAAATGACAAACGTCGTACATCAAAAGACTTAATTCAATATAGTTGGATTTCGGAGCCGCTAGCCTATTGGCCTTATTGGCTCCATTGGCTAAAATTCGGAGTTTCCCCAATGGGTGGCCGCGGGTATTGCGCCGTAGGTATAAAAAACAAAAGGTGTCGATTATTCGACACCTTCTTGCTCGTTTGTGGGAGTTGACGGATTCGAACCGCCGACCCTCTGCTTGTAAGGCAGATGCTCTAAACCAGCTGAGCTAAACTCCCAATCGTTTTTAGAACGGCTATTCCGTTTTGGAATTGCGATGCAAAGGTAGTGCAAAAATTTATTTCTGCAAATTTTTCTCGCACTTTTTTTGCTTTTTTTTCAACTTTTTTTTTGTGCCCAAAGGCTAACGTTTTGTCATCCACCACAATAGCTCGAAAACTTTTTTCAACTTTTTTTGCCACTTCATCTCGCTAAACCCCTAAGCAACTATCTCCTTTCCCGAAAAAGTACTATCTTTGTCGTATGACTCGCAAAGAAATCTTCACCCGCACAATCGCCGTGGCTGGCTTGCTCTACGACTCCCACGAAGCTGCCGCCATTGCCGACCGTCTCTGCTCCGACCTCTTTGGGTTTGGTCGTTTCGAGGTGGCAATGGATGGCGATATAGAACCCCAAGAGTTTGATAATACATTGTTTGACAATGTCTTAGAGCGTCTTTCTAGTGGCGAGCCGGTACAATATATCGTTGGTCACACCGAGTTTTTTGGCCGCTGTTTCAAGGTGTGTTCTGGGGTGCTTATCCCTCGCCCTGAGACCGAGGAGTTGGTGGCGTGGGTGCTCGAAGAGTGTGGTGCGACGGAGGGGTGCCGAGTGCTCGACATTGGTACTGGTAGTGGCGCAATAGCCATTTCGCTTGCCGCCGAAAGGCGCGATTGGTCTGTCGATGCGCTCGAATTGTCGCCTGTGGCAGCCGATGTTGCCGAGGCAAATGCCAAAGCCAACGACGTTAGAGTCAATGTGTTGCGTGGCGATGTGTTTGAGTTCTCCCCTGCGTCGGAGAGTTACGATGTGATTATCTCCAATCCGCCCTACATACCGCTGCCCGAGCGTGAAGATATGGAGCCTAATGTGAGGGATTTTGAGCCCCACGAGGCGCTTTTTGTCCCCATTGAGCGTCCTCTGCTTTTCTACGAGCGTATAGCCGATGTGGCTCAGGTAGCACTCCGCAGTGGTGGGTGGCTCTGCTTTGAGATTCATTCGCCACTCGCCGACCATACAGCCCAAATGTTGCGTGAGAAGGGTTTTAGCTCCCTTATGCTCCGCAGCGACATCAACTCCAAACCACGAATGATTATATGTCGCAAGAGTTAGCTCCCAAATTGCCCAAAGCCAAGAGTCGTGAGCAGGCGCAGTCGATTCTGATGCGCCAGTGTGCTCGTGCGGAGCGTTGCAGCAGCGATGCTCTAAGGAGTATGCACCGCTGGGGTGTTGCTCCCGGCGAGGCGCGCGAGGTATTGGCTTACTTGCAGCGAGAGCGTTTCATTGACGATGAGCGCTACGCCTCGGCCTATGTGCGTGAGAAGATGCGACTTTCGGGGTGGGGGCCTCGCAAGATTGCGGCCCAACTCAGGGCCAAGCAGATTGCTCCCGAAATTGTTGCGCGAGCAATGGCGCAGTTGGAGCCAGAGAGGGATATGGAGCGTTTGGAGCAGGTTTTGCGTCGCAAACTGCCTCATATTAGTTGGCGCAACCCCTACGACCTAAGGGCCAAGTTGGTGCGCTTTGGCCTAAGTCGTGGTTTCGCTATGGACGATGTGATGAGTCTTACAGAGCAAATCCTTCGCGAGTCAGATCTTTGAGCGCTTTGGCGAGGCGGTTGGCATATATATTCACCA
>JAGBVY010000077.1 GCA_017630115.1 Tidjanibacter sp.
CTGTTTCCGAGTATTGACTGAGCTACGCTTTTCTTTCCACTTGCACCGCCGCAGGGGCGCTTTCAAAGCACCTGATGCAGAAAAGGTGCGCCTATAAGCGCACCTATCTTTTTGTCTGTGAAGCTCTTAATGTGCACAAATGCCCACAGAGCCACACAAACAAAAAGACGACATCCAATGGATATCGTCTTTTCTGCATTGTTTGCTTTGAGCTGTTTCCGAGGATTGAACTCGGGACCTCTTCCTTACCAAGGAAGTGCTCTACCACTGAGCTAAAACAGCATTTACTTCCTAAAAGCGAGGCAAAAGTACGGCAAGTTTTTTTATTATGCAACTTTTTGGTGCATTTTTTTATAAAAAACATTTCCAACCACTCCTCAACTACCTCCTCAACCACCCCAGCCCACAAAAAACTCGCCCCCGAACCTCACGGCGCGGGGGCGACAACTTTATCTACAATCTGATTTTCTATTCTCTGTTCGTCAGATTAGCGAACTCTTACAATTACAGGAGTAGCAAGTACCCTCACACCGCTCATATCCATCTGAGGCTGAGCGATTTCAACATTCACTTCCATAGGTCTTGCTATTGTCTCCGAAACAAATTTGATGCGCTCCGAGCGGTCGGTGCGATAAATCTCGCGCTGCTCACGCTCGATGGGCTGCATAATGGTATTCCACTGGTAGTCGTGCTGAACTACAACCTTCTGCTGGCCACCATTAAGGGTTGTAACAAGCTCTCTCAGGTCGGCATAGTCACCCTTACCCTCAGGGGTAGTGGTGTAGGTTGCGTTGGCAAACTCACCGATATTGCCCTGTGCGTCGGCTGCGGTAGCCCAAATGATGTTGTCGGTAGCCCAATTAGCAAGGAAGAACTCGTAGGGAAGTTCAACTTTGACACTATTCATATAGCTCCAAAAGCCTGCATAAGCCTCCTTGCTGCTAAGAGTTGCAGGGCTGCTCTGAGGATCGGTGCTGAAAGTATAGAGAGCCGTAGCGCTGTCGATATTGTTGTACTTCACGGCTGCGATAGCGTAATTCTGAGTCAGAGAAGCATCGCCAAAGAGCTCGCCATTTTCATCTGTGCCGGAGTAGTAGCCGATAATTTCAACAGAGGGTGTTAGGCCACCAACAGCAGCGGTCTTGATTACACTCTCAAAGACGTGGCTCTTGACAACCTTACCCTCAGAAGAGAATACAAGGATATACATTGTGTAGCTCTGCTCGGGGTCGAGTTGAGTAACACCGCTAACGAAGCTACCCGACCAGTAGTAGTTGCTCAGAACGCTCTGCATTGTAGAGCCGGGATTGAACATAGCATTCATCTCATAAAGCTCCTGCAAGCCTGCCTCAGCCTCAGCGATAGCAGCATCGAGATCGAGCTGACCATCGAGTGCGATACCCAAGGTGTAGTAGGAGGTCTCGTCAGACGACTCAACATTGATGGTTGCGCCCCAAGGATCGGCCTTTTGGCAAGTGATATTGAGAACAGCGTCTTCGGGTGCGGGTGCGGGCAGAGTACGGAAGAATCCAACCTCAGGGGCGGTAGTAACGCCACCAGCGTAACCCACAGCCATAACGTAGTAGTCGGTGTCGGGAGCATCTACTTTATACTTGTAGTTGGGACCAGCGGCGGTGTAGTCCTGTACGCCACTATAAAGCAACATACCGAAGTTGAGCCACATTTCGTTCTGACTAACCCAACTATTCATCAGCTCAATGTCGGTGGAAACGCCATCGTAAGGAGCGCATACCCAAGTGAAGGTCTCGTTGGTAGAGGGGGTGATTTTCAGATCAACGCGATTCATCTCAACATTGGAGAGTTCAATCTCAAAGGTCATATCCGAAGCCAGAGCGTCGCCTGTCTGGAAGGTGTTGTGCGAAGGTACGGTAATAACATATACATCCTCCTGATCGATTTGCAAGCCGGCAATCATATAGCGGTAGGTTGTGTTGGCATTGAGGCCCTTAGCGGTCATAGTCTGAGTGCCCTTCAAGCAGATGCCTGCCAAAACCTCATTGAGGGGGTAACCCTGCGAAAGGTAGCTCTCAATCTCCGACGAGAAGTAGGCCGAATAGAGGCTCTCATCGGTGAACTTATACTCGCCTGCGGGGTCGGTGTAGGCTGCGTAGTCACTATCGGCGATGATGAACATATGCCAGTAAATGTCGTTGTTGGAGGGGGTTACCTCAAACTCGGCCACAGTGCCAACAACATTTATACCCAAGTCGAAGGTGCAATCTACCATCTCCAAAGAATCGGTAGTGAATGGTACGCACACAGGCTCGGTGCTAGCCTTAAACTCCTTGTCAAGACCGAAAACAACGAGCGAATAGTCGGTCTCGGGCGTTAGGCGATTGAGCTCTTGTTGGGTTGTTGTGCCTTTGCTCATCACTTGGGGCAAGTACTCTTCCAGAGTGAGGCCCGACGAGGCAGCCTGATCGCGCAGATTGCCGAGAATTGCAGTGGTAAGACTTGCACCCATACCCGCATTGTCGATATAGGTCTCTGGTACAAGCACAACGAGATAGTCGGCATCCTCAATCGAAGGAGTAACCGAATAGGTAACCGAATTGTAAGTCACATCGTCGATATGAACTTCAAAGGTCAATTCTTTGGGTTCGGGCTCTGGCTCTTTACAACCTGTCAGCGTGAAGGCCATTGAGGCCAAAAGAGCTGTGGCTAAAAGGAAAAATTTTCTCATAGTAGATTTGGTTTTAATTATGAATATAAATAGGTATTGCTCGGTTGTTTCAATCTTGTATTAAATAGAAATTTGTACTCATTACAAAAGTATAAAAATAATTTCAATTTCCAAATATATTTATGGATTTTTCACACACAAGCTATGAATTATAACACAAAAGGAGGGTCGAATGGCAACTTCGACCCTCCCTAAGGATTTCAAAACTATATGCAATCAGACTACCAGAGCATTGCATCAATAGCCACGCCAATGCTAAGTGGGTGGCGGTAGCCGGAGTACTGTTCTGCGGAGCCTGAGGTGGGAGTGATGGTGTAGTCGGAGCGTACATAGTTGTAGTCGGCAAAGGCCCTAACGGCCAAGTTGTCGGCCACAACCCACCTGAGCGATGCGCCCACCGTAGCTGTGAAATGTTCGCCCGTATCGTACTCCACAATAGCCAATAGATTGTCGGTGCTACCAACAATTTCGTTGCGAAGGTAGTGGTTGCGACCAACACCGGCAAGCAGTTTTGCACCCAAATGGAGGCGTGGTGCGATAGAGTGGTTGAGATAGAGGCCGGCTTCGAGGGCGAGGTTGTTCAGAGCCTCGGGGTTATCTACCCTACCCCCTTCTACTGCTCCGCGCTCAACAAGGTCGGCATAGCGTCCCACACGAGCCGCACCACCAACACCTATCTGCTCAGAGAAAAACCACGCACCCTCAATCGTAAAGCCCACACCCGAGCGAGTGATGCGTTCAAATCGCTCGGCGTCATAGAGGAGTGCATTGCGCTGTATGCCCACACTCACAAACGAGGGGCAGCGACCCACCCTCACAGGCTCCCACTCCTCGGTGGGGCGCACACGTCCCCTACCACCCAAGAGCCTATCGGTCAGTAGGTAGCCCAATTCGGTAGAGATAATACCCACACCTGCACCCACAACCACATCGCTCAGCCAATGGCGGTTGTTGAGCATACGCGAGATGCCGGTAATGGTGGCGGCCGTATAGCTTGCTATACTCACCCAAGGGCTCAGCCAGCCATACTCCTTATGGAGCAGAGATGCAGCCGTAAAGGCCATTGCCGTATGTCCCGATGGGAACGAATTGTGGGTTGAGCCGTCGGGGCGCAATCGACCAATGCCATATTTTACAACATATACGGTAGAGAGCATAAGTCCCGTAGAGAGGCCACCAGCCACCGTCATACGCCCCCACGAGCTCTCGCTCTCCACACCCAAAGCCTTCATCGTAACCATAGTCACAAGTGGGGCAAATTGCAGGTAGTCGTCGTAGCGGTAGCGGAAACGTGGCAGGTAGTCCATCCTCAGCGAGCGGGTCTGCAAGTCGGCCGTTGTGAGCACCACACCTGCACCCACCAGACCAAAGCCCACTTGCGTGGAGCGACTTTGCCAAAATCCTCCAAAGGTGGGTTGCGATGTAGTAAGAGTAGGCGCGGTAAAGCTCATAGGGGCATACCACATAGGTGCGCCCACCTCTACCGAGGGGCTATGTAGCAACACTCCGTCGCCCATAGTGTAGCGCCCATTCGTTGAGCTTGGTAGAGTAGCCGAAGCCACTCTTGGGGCCAACACTGAGGCCACCAGCACCACCAAAATATACTTCCAACTATTCATCTTATTCACTATCGTATGGAGTTCATTCTGATACTTGCCTTAACCAATGCGAGCGCCCTAACACGCTCAATCTCAATATCCTTGTCGGCGTGATGGGGATTCTGACTGACAAGTTTTATGCAACCTCGTCGCTCGGACTTCTGGATATACTTTACGGTGATATACTCCTCGCCTTCGAGGTCGATTGAGAGCAGATACATATCTCCCCAGAAGATGTTATTCAGGTCGTTCATCTGCTTATAGAGCACAATATCGCCACTCTTCAAGAGGGGATACATACTATCGCCCACAACATAGATTGCTCCGTCGCACTTGGGCAGATTGGGGATGTGGATATAATCCACAGGGGTAATCTTCGAAGGATCTACGAAAAGAGGCACAAGACCTGCCGTACCCTCCATATTATATAGAGGTACACTCTGGTGGGGTATGGTATTGTCGGTGCGACGCGTAAAAGGCTGCCACTCATCCTTGGGGCAATTGAACATTTCGCCCCTGCCTGTATCGAGCCAGTCGGGATTGACATTCAATTCCTGAACGAGTATATTTTTGTTTCTTTCCGAGAGAGCGCTCTTGCCTGTCTCTATCATCGAGAGGGCACTTTTGCCCACACCGAGGAGGGTGGCGAGCTGTTCTCCTGTCATTTCTAACTCTTTGCGAATCTGTTTTACGCGTACTCCCTTATTATCAGCCATATCCGTAGGGTCTTAAAAATAATTATTACTTGATGCGTTCTGTAATTCAATTATTGAACTTATATTTGTTTCGCAAAGTTAAGAAATTTATTTTGATTGAACAAACAAAGACTTATGAAAAATTCTGCACAAACCCGACTGCGACTGTTCGGTTTAGGAGAACAAGTCGCCCAAGCAACCCCAAACGAATCCCAAAACAGAGCCGAAAGCAAGGCCAACACCTCGCAACCAACCACTACAACGCCCAGCGAAATAACATTTGGCAGCAAGGAGTATGCCGAGGTGTGGCAAGGGGTGATTGAGGCCATTGGCGACGGCTCGTTCTTTGCGGGCAAAATTACGACCCAACATAGCGATTTCTGCTCAACCCTCACAGCCACGCTCATCATCCACCGCACCCCACAGAGCAATCAGAAGGTGGGCCCCATCTGCAAGATTGTGCCGGTCTGGTGGGATATGACCACCCTCGCAGACTCCTTTCCCACCCCGTGCGAACTACCCAACGACTTTTCGTTCAAGGAGATGCTGAAACAGGAATTGAAAATTATTTAGGGAAGTTAGAGAACTTAGGGAGTTTAGGGCCTTATAGCCCCTAAGGCCCCTAAGGCCCCTAAGGCCCTTAAAAACATCAGGACGTTAAACTAAAAAAATTATGACCCTTACCGATTTTGCAGCCCGAATGTTCCCTTCATTTCGGGCCACACCTTTCCACGCTCGCTACTACGCACTCTTGGAGGCTTTTGCCGAGGGGCGCATTAGGCGGCTTATGATTACCATACCTCCTCAGCACGGCAAGTCGCTCGGCTCGTCGGTGCTGCTACCCTCCTATCTATTGGGGCGCAACCCCAAGTTACATATTGCCATAGCCTCTTATAGTGCATCGCTCGCCCAGAAGTTCAACAAACGAGTGCAGAGGCTCATCGACTCACCCGCCTATGGCGAGATTTTCCCCTACACCACCATCAAGGCCGCAGGTCGCTCTGGCAGTTGGCAGCGCACCTCGGAGCTGACGGAGATTGTGGGTCAGGGCGGCGACCTTGTGGCCGTAGGCAGGGAGGGGTCGCTGACAGGCAATCCTGTGGACATCTTCATCATCGACGACCTCTACAAAGATGCTATGGAGGCCAATTCACCTACCGTCAGGGATAATTGTTGGGATTGGTACACCTCCGTCGTACGCACTCGTGAGCACAACCTCTCGCAGGAGTTGATTGTCTTTACCCGTTGGCACAAAGAGGATCTGATTGGTCGCATTATGCAGAAGGAGCGGGTGGTGGAGATTGGCTCTTGGAGCGACATCGACAAGGTGGCAAATGGCGACTGGGTGCTTCTAAACTTGGAGGCCATAAAGAGCACCCCACCCACCGAGCTTGACCCACGCGGTGTGGGCGAGGCTCTTTGGCCCGAGCGACACTCGGCCGAACTGCTTATGGAGAAACGCAGGCTCGACGGACTGCAATTTGAGGCTATGTATCAGGGACGCCCCTCCGATGCAGCAGGCCTCCTATATGGCGACAACTTCCAGACCTACACCACTCTACCTAGCGACATCACTCGCAAGGGCAACTACACCGACACAGCCGACACGGGCGACGACTACCTCTGCTCGGTGTGCTACTCGGTGGGACTCGACGGGTTAATCTATGTAGAGGATGTGGTATATTCGCGCGAAAAGATGGAGACGACCGAGCCACTGGTGGCCCGGATGTTGGAGCGTTGTGGCACACGCGAGGCCCTCATTGAGAGCAACAATGGTGGCAGGGGCTTTGCCCGCAACGTACAACGCCTTGCCCCAAAAGTAACTATTGGCTGGTTTCACCAGAGCGCCAACAAGGAGTCGCGCATACTCTCCAACGCCTCAACCGTATTGCGTTCGATTCGTATGCCCCTCGATTGGAAGGAGCACTGGGGCGATATGGCCGCCCACCTTATGGGCTACAACCGCCGCTTCCGCACCAACCGTTGGCACGATGCAGCCGATGTGCTTACCGGCATTGTGGAGAGCGAGGTGGGTCGCAGCATACGCAAGCGCATCCTCGGCTCGTCGTTCTCCATACGCAACTACGTCTATCCCAAAGAGCGCCACAAGCAAGCCTCATCGCCCAAACCCCCGACACTCACCGACGACGACTACACATCTATGGCCGAGCAGATGGGCATTGAGGAGGCTGCGTTGAGGGCTGTGGTGGAGGTGGAGTGCAGTTCGGCAGGAGGATTTTTGGCCAGCGGCAAGCCTCGCATACTCTTCGAGGGCCACATCTTCTGGCGCAGCCTGAAAAAACGCGGCATAGACCCCGCCCCTCTGGCCGAGGCCAACGGCGACATACTCTACCCCCGTTGGACAACCGCCCACTACCGTCGTGGCGAGAGGGAGTGGGAGCGTTTCGAGAGGGCCGCAACAATCTCACCCGAGGCGGCTGTGGAGGCCACCAGTTGGGGACTCTTCCAGATTATGGGGATGCACTGGCAGATGTGTGGTTGCTCCTCGCCGAGCCACTTCCGCACCCTGATGGAGCAGAGCGAAAGGGCACAAATGGAGCTTGCTATGCAATTTCTTAAAAAAAGCGGCATACTCAGGTGGCTCAAAACAAAAGATTGGTGTAACTTTGCACTCAGATATAATGGTAGCGGCTACCGAGCCAACCGCTACGACAGCCGCTTGGAGGCCGCCTACCAAAAATTTAGCCACAACAGGAAGTAGCACCCTTAGAAAACAACCGCAATGCGTAAACTCGAACTGCTCGCACCCGCCAAAGATCTCCGCACCGCCAGAGCCGCCATCGACTCCGGCGCCGACGCTGTCTATATGGGTGGCCCCGCGCTGGGAGCTCGTGCCGCAGCCACCAACTCGCTCGACGACATCCGAGAGGCGGTGCGCTACGCCCACCTCTTTGGCGCAAAGCTCTACCTGACAATGAACACCATAGTCTATGAGCACGAGTTGGAGGAGGCACGCGCCATTGCACAAGCAGCTCTCGACTTGGGGGTCGATGCGCTCATCGTACAAGACCTCGCCTACACCCGTATGGGACTGCGCGGAGCAGAACTCCACGCCTCCACCCAGATGTACAACGCCTCGCCCGAGAAGGTTGGTTTTCTTGGCCGCGCAGGATTTTCGCGCATAGTACTCGAAAGGGGACTTACGGGAGAACAGATGAGAGAGATTTGCAAGGCCACCGAGGCCGAGATTGAGGTATTCATCCACGGAGCTATATGTGTGTCGGGCAGTGGTAGGTGCTATATGAGCCGTTCGCTCTCCCACCGCAGCGGCAATCGTGGCGAGTGCAGTCAGCCCTGCCGACAGACCTACGACCTGGCCGACGGCTCGGGCAAAATTATCCGCAAAGGACTCCACCTACTCTCGGTGAAAGACCTCGACCTCTCGGCCCACATCGACGAGCTGATTGATATGGGCGTGGTGTCGTTCAAGATTGAGGGCAGGCTCAAAGACGAGAGCTATGTGCGCAACATAACTGCCCACTACAACAATCTACTCAACCAAGCCATAAAGCGTCGCGGGGGCAACAACCTGTGCCGAGCATCGCACGGCACCGTAAGGCTCGACTTCACTCCCTCGCCTACAAAGACCTTTACCCGCAATGGTGGCGACTACATTTTCGCTGGCAAACGCCCCTCGTTGGCCTCATTCGACACCCCGAAAGCTATGGGCGAGCCGGTGGGTCGAGTGGCGCAGATAAGGGGGCGCGAGATAGTGCTCGAAAAGAGCAAAGCCACACTCAGAGCCGGCGATGGCATCTGCTTTATGGCCGGCGGCACCCTATGTGGCACCAACATCAACTCCGTAGAGGCGGGGCGCATACGCCCCAATCGCATAGAGGGCATTACGGTGGGCACACTCATCTACCGCAACTTCGACAAGGCCTTTGCCGACTCGCTCTCTCAGACCCGCACCCGACGCACACTACCACTACGATTGCAGCTCGGAGGCTCAACCCAATCGCTTTGGCTACGAGGTGAGAGCTACGACCAACGCCCCATTGAGCTATCGCTCGAAGGGCCTTTTGATGTGGCCACCAAGCCCGAAGTAGCCCTCAGTTCACTGCGAGCCTCGTTGGCCAAGAGCGGAGGCTCTGTATTTGAGATTGAACAGGTGGATGTAGAGTTTGAATCAGAGGTGCCATTTGTGCCTACGGGAGCTATAAATAGCCTTAGGCGCGAGCTACTCGACTCGCTCCGCCAGAGGCTCGAAGAGGCCACACCCCAACGCAATATAGCCTCGGAGGAGGTGGGCCTACCCTACCCCCAACGCACCATCGGTGGCGACCACAATGTGGTCAATTCGCTCGCACGCAAGTTCTACTCCGACCACGGCGTGGAGCGCATAGACGAGGGATACGACCTGCTACCCGACTTGGAGGGTATTGAGGTTATGCGTACACCCTACTGTCTGCGTCGCGAGATTGGCCACTGCCTACTTGGTGGCTCGCGCCTGAAAGAGCCACTAACACTCATCCACGGCGAGAACCGATTCCGCCTACGCTTCGACTGCAAGGAGTGCCAGATGTGGGTGGTGAAAATTCAAAATGCAAAATTCAAAATTCAAAATTGATAATCAGCTAAAAGCTGAATGCTGAGTGCTGAATGCTAAAAAATATGAAACAACCAGAATTGATTTCGCCCGCGTGGCAGGAGTACGAACTGATTGATTCGGGCGACTTCGAGAAGCTCGAACGCTTTGGACGTTGGATTACACGCCGACCCGAACCACAAGCCATCTGGCGCAAGTCGCTCGGCGAGGAGCAGTGGCAAAAGTTGGCCACAGCCTCGTTTAGACGTGAGGCAGGTAGCGACGAGCGTGGCCGTTGGTCGCTCTCGCCCAAGCAACCCGAGCAGTGGCGCATAGCCTACCCCATCGGCTCAGGGCGCATTGTTATGCGCTTAGGACTCACATCTTTCAAACACGTTGGCATATTCCCCGAGCAAGCCGACAACTGGAACTTCATCTACAACAGCATCCGCGAGCAGTTGGCCTCCACACCCACACAGCGCCCCAAGGTGCTCAATATGTTTGCCTACACAGGTGGCGCTTCACTGGCTGCCGCAGCCGCAGGAGCTGAGGTGACCCACGTTGATAGTGTGCGCCAGTGCATCACTTGGGCAAGGGAAAATATGGAACAAAGTGGCTTGGATGGCATACGTTGGGTGGTGGAAGATGCGCTCAAATTTGCACGCCGCGAGGCCAAGCGAGGCCACCTCTACAACGGCATCATACTCGACCCTCCCGCCTACGGACGTGGCCCCGAGGGCGAGAAGTGGGTACTCGAACAGAACATTACAGAGATGCTCTCTCTCTGCGCCGAGATACTTTCGCCGGGCGGATTTCTTGTGCTGAACCTCTACTCTATGGGGCTGTCGGCACTCTTGGCCAAGAGCGCAGTCAATCAGCTCATCAAAAACCCCTCGTTTGAGCAGTTCGGCGAACTCTACTTCACCGACCGAGCCGGCAAAGCACTCCCTCTGGGTGTCTATTATCGTTGCAAAAAATAGACATTACTCCGCACGCACAACTCGCTATGAACAAACACCTTACCGACTATATCGAGGCCCACATATTGCCTTGCTACGAGAGTTACGACGCCGCCCACCGACGCGACCACATTGAGGGTGTCATCGAACGCAGTCTGCATCTGGCGACCCACTATCCCGAGGTCAATCGCTCGATGGTCTATACCATTGCAGCCTACCACGACCTCGGACTGCCCGAAGGCAGAGCCACCCACCACCTCAGTTCGGGCCGACTCTTGGCCGAGGACAAGAGGCTCTTGGAGTGGTTCTCGAAAGAGGAGATTCAAACTATGCGCGAGGCTGTGGAGGACCACCGCGCCTCGGCCACCGAAGCTCCACGCACAATATATGGCAAGATTGTGGCCGAAGCCGACAGGCAGATTGTCCCCGAGGTGGTTGTTAGGCGCACCATTCAGTATGGTCTTTCGCACTACCCCGACCTCACGCGCGAGGAGCATTGGGAGCGCACCCTCGGCCATCTGCACGAGAAATATGACTACGGGGGCTACCTCCAACTCCACATCCCCCACTCCGACAACGCCGCCCGCCTCGAAGAGTTGCGTGCGCTGATAGCCAACCGCCCCGCCCTCAGAGAACTATTCGAGAGCATCTATGGAGAGTTGAAGGCTGAGAGTTGAGAGTTTTTTTAGAGAATTTAGGGAATTTAGAGAGTTTAAGGAGTGGCCTATAAGGCCCTTAAAGTGTTAGACGTCAGGCCCAAGAATAGAGAGAGTGCGATTTGTTGAGGAAATTTTGGGCCAAATGAGAAAGCGACACCGCAGCTTACTTGGCGTAAGTGAGGATGTCGCTTTTGAAATTTGGTGCAAAATAAGCACACAGGGTCGGAAGAAGGTCGGCTGGGTTTTGTGGAGGGATTTTTGTGCCAAGCAAGGGAGCAAGTCCGCAGTTTACTAAACGTAAATGAGGAACTTGCGAGCCGAAGCTTGGTGCAAAAAGCACCCACAAGGCACAGCCGA
>JAGBVY010000078.1 GCA_017630115.1 Tidjanibacter sp.
TAAACTTACCCTTTTATTTTATTATTTGTAATATGTTGCTTACAATCTTATCTATGAGCAAAGGAGGAATACTTTCACCAATGGTATCACGAATTACACTATCAGTTACTTGCCTCCCATCTACTACAAATGAATAAGGATAGAGTGCTATAGTCTGAATTATTAATCCCTCATATAATGATAGTACCCTATCTTGTGTAGGATGTAGTTTATTATCACTACAAGCATATTGGAAATTTTGTGTTAGCGTACTGGCAGGTTTATCCCACGACATACGTTTGTATGCACTTACGAACCCTTTCATTATACGCTTTTCGCCAGTTTTCTTATCTACTGCGTATGGTCTTGGAAGCAAAGCACCACACTTTCTACAATAAAGCGGAGTATCTGTATTAGACCTATTTACTCCTTCTGCATCATACTTAGAACCGTGAAGAGCATTTCCTTGATACATACAATATGGGTTTACGCATTGGTTATTCATCGCAGTTTGTCCTTCTGGTGTATTGGTTACCCAAAATAACTTGGCGTCATCCAATATGGGTACTTTATGTAATGGATTGTTCGGATCTATATTTTCACCTTTTCTGGAACTTAGAGGTGGAAGATTTGATATTACATCCCTTACAGTAAGCCATCTTTCTGTAAGCATCGTAGGATGCTCAGAATGTGTAGCAGCAGGCATTAAACTTCCATTCGCTTTGAAATGCTCTTTACCCTGGTCATTTTTAGTAAGAATTGTGATTAATCTATTACGATGTTGTGGTACACCGTAATTAGCTACATCTATAACAATCGGTCTACCTACATAGATGTCCCCCAATTCCCTGTTTACATAGTCTATGATGTTTATTACACCGTAAGTATCTTCAATAACAGTATTTATCATGCTTGGGACATTCTCAAATATTATCCATTCAGGTTGTAATATCTTTGCTATCTCTACAGCAGGGACTATTAATTTATTTCTAGGATCAAATATTGGGCGAACACCTCTTTTAAGGTTGTTTAGAATAGTTCCCATTCCGTTTGAAGACATACCTTGACAGGGTGGGGTGGCAATTAAAAGAAACGGATTCTCTTTGTAAGTGTTCTGATAGTATGAAACTATATCATCTTTCAATTCCCATATATCACCACAAAAACCTTTTGCTTCTGGGTGATTGTTAAGGAATAATTTCATTCGTTCTGGTAGAAGTTCACAGGCGACAACAGTACTTATATTATTCGCTTTGAGTCCTAAGTCTCCTATACCAGAGGAGCAAAAAAGACTTATAGCATTAAGCTTCTTGGATGACATACATGGTCTTTATAATGTTATTGCAAATATACTGTTTTTTTGTAAAGTCTCGGAATAATATGGCGTTTTCTATCGTTGTTGGTAGTAATCAAACGTTTTCTCTTGCAAACGAAAGATGAAGTATTCTGCTGTTACTCTATTTTGCGTGCTAGCACTAATTGATATTAATTTAGGTTACATAGAAGGCTGTATATAACGAATAAAATTATAACTGAAATATATTAATAATCAACAAATTCAGTGGCGAAATTGATTCACCTCTGAAATATGACAGCCTGAAGTGAAAGCGACTTTTTTATTACTGGTTGAGCACTTGCCAGAGGGCGTCTTTAAGCTCTGTTATGCCCTGCATTGCCACCGAGGAGATGAAGTAGGCGGGGATGCCTTCGGGGAGGGTCTGTTGGAGGTGCTCCCTAATCTCGTCGTCTATCATATCGCACTTGGTGATGGCCAGCAGGCGCTGTTTGTCGAGTAGTTCGGGGTTGTACTCCCTGAGCTCACCGAGCAGAATCTCATAATCGTGCTTGATGTCGTCAGTGTCGGCAGGCACCATAAATAGCAGTACGGAGTTGCGCTCAATGTGGCGCAAGAACCTCATACCGAGGCCACGACCCTCGTGTGCTCCCTCAATAATGCCGGGGATGTCGGCCATAACAAAGGAGTGGTTGTCCCTGACCTCAACAATACCCAAGTTGGGTTCGAGGGTTGTGAAGGCGTAATTGGCAATCTTGGGCTTGGCTGCCGAAACAACACTCAGTAGGGTAGATTTGCCTGCATTGGGGAAGCCCACTAAACCCACGTCGGCCAGCACTTTGAGCTCCAAGATGAAGGCTCCCTCTTGTCCCTCCTCGCCGGGTTGTGCATAGCGTGGAGCTTGGTTGGTGGCTGTCTTGAAGTGCCAGTTGCCCAAGCCGCCCCTACCGCCTTTGAGCAGTACGAGCTCCTCGCCGTGGGAGGTCACTTCGCCAACTATTTCGCCCGTTTCGGCATCGCGTGCCACTGTTCCGAGGGGTACTTCAATAATCTGGTCGGCAGCACTCTTGCCCGACATACGCGAGCCACCGCCCGACTCGCCATCTTTGGCGAAGACGTGGCGTGCATATTTAAGGTGAATCAGGGTCCAGTATTGGCTGTTGCCACGCAGGATGACGCTACCACCTGCGCCACCGTCGCCACCATCGGGGCCACCATAGGCCACAAATTTCTCACGACGGAAGTGGGCACTACCCGAGCCACCTGCGCCCGAGCGACAAAATATCTTTACATAATCGACAAAGTTCGACATAGTTTGCTTGATGTGTGTATTCGAGAGGGTTTTGGCTCCCTATCGTGGTAATCAACTCATTATTTTGGTGGCAAAGATAACTATTTTTCTTCACCCTCCAAAACCGCCGAAGGCGAAGCCACAAGAAGTTGGTAGTTGGTGGAGAAGTAGTCCACCACGCCCACAACATCCACCACACCTGAGGGAAGCCTGCTGTCGTAGTAGTCGCCTCGGTTGGTGAGCCTTACTGCGAGGGTGTCGGTTGGGGTTTGGCTATCGACCAGATGTGCCTCGCGCCCCTCTGTCACCTCGCTCCAAAGCTTGCCTGCCTCCACAAACTCTACCGAGCATACTCTCACCCGTGTGGCCATATCTTCCGGACCGATGGCGGCTATTCTTAGTCGTTTTGGTGTGGGCAAGGTGCCTTGCGATAGGGTGGTGTGGTGGAGCATCCATTCGGCAGGGCTGAGGGGTGTGACCTCACTCTCGCCCTCGCTTGGGCCTCCCAGCATTGCCGAGCCTCCGTAGCCTCCTATGGTTAAGCCCCTGCACTCAACCACAATGCTGTCGCCCATCTTGTGGAGGGAGTGTAGCTCGGGGTGGTCTATGGCGATAAAGATTCCTCCGCTTGCGTCCTGTACAGCCAGTCGGTGGCGATACTGACCATAGCGGTCGTCGCTCACCACCTTCCCGGCAATTATCAGTTCTTGGCTTATAATGCGCGGATAGCCCCGATAGAGCCCTCTTAGGGATGCGATTGAGCACGGCGGGTTTTGCTCCTCAGAGGTTGGTGAGCAGCAGCTAAGGGTGGCAAGTAGTAGGCTAAGCACCATCCCCATCATTGTCCTAAGTGTGGCCCTATGGATTGGTCTGTTGCACATCGTCTAAATCTCTGATTTTTAACATCCATACATCTTTGCCCGCGTGTCGGGTGGAGTGGAGTACGCCACACACTGAGAGCTCGCCCTTAGGAATAGTGGCGGTGGCAAAGTCGGCATAGGTGCTTGTGGACACAACCACTACGCTGCCATTTGGGGTGGAGAAGTATCGCTCTGCTTGGCTGCCATAGGGGGTTACACCCCAATAGTTGTTTTCGGCCTCGGCTGTAAGGTGACGTAGGTTGTCGATGCATACAAGTGTGCCACATTGCCGAGCGGTAAACTCTTCGGGTGTGGCAGAGGTTATGGTGGGTGTTGTGGGTGGCCCGCACACTCTTATTCTGTCGAAAATATCCTCGCGCCCAACCAGAGGCTCTACTCGGTAGTCGCTCCAAGTGTTGCGGCTGCGTCCCAGAGTGAGCCCCCCATCGTAGAGTTCCACAATTAGTCCGCTCACATCTACCCCAACCTTACATCCAACCGGATAGTGGCCCGAAAGCCCCGACAGAGCCGCTCGGATGGCCACAGCTCCCTTATCATCCTCCACCACAACGAGTTGGTAGAAGTTGCCCGAAAGGTCGTTGGCGGTCACTCTGCCCACGAGGATTGTGTTTTGAGGTAGGGGAGTGCCACTTTCGGCCCAAGCCCATAGTTGGTCGGTAGTGCAAGTGGCCAAGACCGTAGAAAACTCCACATCGGGCAATGGGCAGTCGTTGGGGCTGCACGAACTAAGTGGGCAGACCACACTAACAAGTAGTAGAAGAGCTATATTGAAACGTCTAAAAGTCATAGCCGAGCGAAAGGTAGAAGTGACGTGGGTAGATGTGTTGATAGCGTGGTGCGTGGGGTGTTGTCGTATGGGAGGTGTCGTTACGACGGATGTTTAGGCGTGAGGGCTGGTAGCCGGCACTATAAGCCGAGGTGGAGTTGAGTAGGTTACGCACCGAGGCTGAGAGGCTAACTTTACCCCACCTACGATAGACAAAAAGCGATAGGTTGGTGGCACTGCCCAAAGAACGCACAGCGCCCATCAAACTATTGTAATCCGCCTGGCTAAGCCACTGAGAGCGAGCGTAGTCGCTGGAAAGTAGCAACGAAGGCTCCAAGTAGCGCCCGGCCACAAAAGCCAATTCGCCACCCACCATCCATCCTCTCGGAGCATACCACGTTGCTTTGAGTGCCGAAGCCAACTCGGGTGTGGCCGACGAGCGAAGAGCTTGGAGGTTAAGCGCTGTGGCCCTCACGATTGGGGTGGCATCATCGAAGCCTACTATGTCGCAGGTGGCGTTGCCGGTGTAGCGGTTGGAGCTAAGGGCTAAGTAACCCTCCAATTTGAGTGCGCGTGTGATTCGGGCCTCCACAGAGAGTTGCACGCCAGAGCAGAGCGTGGAAAGCCCTCCGGCCAAGAGGGTGGAGTAGGTAGAGCTTTGTGCATCCCAGAAGTTTTCGCTGTGACTTTGGTTGCCCGATAGTTCGGCATAGAGGGTGGCGTAGGTAACCAGTGGGCCTCTCTCCCAACGAGCCCAGATGTTGGCCGAACCAACCGTTGTGCCTTTGCCGTAGGGATTGACGGTCATACTCCCCTCGGCCGCACCGTAGAGGTCGTTCCAGAAGGGTGCGCTGTGGTGAAAATAGCCGTTTGCACCGCCGCTCAGTTGCTCTGTTAGAGGACGGCTCCACGCCAAATAAGCCCGCAGTAGAGTGAAACTATCCTCCGAGGAGTAGCCCGTTATCCTACTATGGTAGCCGATGGTTTGGCCTCCAAACTCTGCGCTGCCATAGAATGTTCCACCACCAAGCCTCTCTCTAAGAGTGGCATAGAGCGACCATTCGGACTGTGTTGGGGTGTGGTCGTAGGGGGTTAGAGCGTTGGGGTTGGCACTCTGAGCGCCAAAGAGGTCGGCCACGGAGTTGTAGTCACGACTGCGATGATAGCCTCCTCGCAGACCCACACGACGGTGGTGGGTACCCAAAAGTTGGCCCGAGAGGTCTATCTTGGCCGTTAGGAGGTCGCTCCGCTCCTCGCTCAGCACATAGGGAGTGCTGTGGGGTTGGAGTGCGGCAGCCTCGTATATTTTCGAGAAGTTTATCTGCGTAAAGTCGGTGTTGTTGGTGCGCCACACCTCGGAGAGTATGGCCTCAGCTTCGGGATCGGCTTGATGGCTCGGTAGGTAGGTGTAGTGGTCGGGCTGAGGATTGGTCGCATCGGCCCAGTCGAGCGAGGTGCGCCGGGTACGACCAGCTTGCACAAAAGCGGTGATGTTCAGGCGTGAGAGTATATACCTGTCGTCGATGTCCCACGAGGCGTAGAGTGCAGGTAGGGTTGCGTAGCGCACACGAGCCGAGCGCACTTGCCCATCCTGATAGCCCCAGTAGGAGTTGTAGTGGCGGTTGCCACTTAGCCCGAAAACCTCCTCGGTGTTCCAACTACGTTGCGCTCTCTCCGAGGGTGCAACCATAAGCGCAATAGTCACTCGGTGGTCCAACTCTCTGCTCCACCTACGCTCGCCTGCAAGCCACAGGTAGCTGTCGGCCGAATAAAGACCCTCAATGTTGGCATCCCTACCGCCACGAGCGCCCACAGCTATCGACACTGCCAGCGAGTCGCCTCGGTGGGCAACAGCTGCGTAACCTATACCCATACGATAGGTGCGTGAGGAGAGCTGTAAACGTAGGCGTGAGGAAGGGGCGAGGTCGAAGGGCGAGGGGTGGATGAGTTGGCTCGATGGGGAGCTGTCAATCTCGTTGGGAGTGTGGAGGTGGTAGCTCTGGGTGGTGGGGGCGCGTCGCAGTAAAGAGAGGAACGAATAGTCGGTGTAGCGTTGGAGCGGATTGCGCGTGTCGATAGTGCCAAGTAAGAGCCCCTGAGTAGGGTAGCGCTCGCCCCTGGGCGAGTAATCGACAAAGGAAAATCCGTAGAGGGCATACTCCTCAAATGGATTCTCCGAGAGGGCCGTAATGAAGAAAGGCTCTCCTTCGAGAGCCCACAACTCGGCATTTATCCACGAGGGGTTCTCGCGATAGTAGCTCTCGCTCATCTGCTGTGCGCTTAGATTTGCCACGCCCACCAATAGAGCTACGAACGTAACAATCCACCTACGCATTATCCTGCTGGCTATAAATTTACTAAAAGAGGGACAAGCAGACCCAGTTTAGTGTCACTTTGCCCCTCTTATGAAACTATACGGCTTGATTATTTGTTCTCGTAGGCTGAAATTTTGTCCAGACGACCCGAGTGGCGACCGCCTTCAAACTCGGCCTCAAACCAAGCATCTACAATAGCTTTGCCCATCTCTAAACCGATGAGCCTTGCACCCATAGCCAAGACATTGGCGTCGTTGTGGTTGCGTGAGAGGCGTGCCGAAAGAGGCTCGGAGCAGAGCGCACAGCGCACACCCTTGACTTTGTTGGCAGCAATGGAGATACCAATGCCGCTACCGCAGATTACAACACCCTTGTCAGCCTCGCCACTTGCCACAGCCTCACCTACGGCAATGCCGTGATCGGGATAGTCGGCTCTGTCGGCCGAGTAGCAACCCTTGTCAATCATTTCGTGACCTTTCTCTGCAATGTAGGCCTTAATCTCCTCTTTGAAGTGGAACGCTGCGTGGTCGCAGCCAATAGCAATTTTCATCTGTATAATAGTTTTAGTTGTTTGTTTCTTGCTTGGGTTATTCTGCAATCTGCTTCATTGTATTCATCCCAGAAAGCATTTGTATGACAACTTCCATAACTGCAATGCTTCCTGTGTTGGAAGAAAGTGAACTCCAAATTAGTCCAGCAGGTGCCTCCTCTCTTGTTGATACAAATTTCAGATTGGGGTATTTCTCCATCAACATTGTATGTAGTCGAGTAGTTATTAAAGCAGCTTGATGTTCATTGTTTTCTGAAAGGGACTCTTCGTAAAGCTTAGTTTGCTGCGTTTTATATAAATTCTTGAATTTATCGAAACTTTCGCTTGTTTTGACTTTAATGTTGCCATCTCCTTTGTCACTCACAACCCAACAAATCTCTGTGCCGGGAATATCATCGGCTTTAAGATGTTCCAGTACTTTACAATCAACACCTTTCATATAAATATGACCATCCGTTCCTACTGCAAATTCAATGTTGGCTAAGTTGAAGCCAATAGCGTCTCTGTGGTGTATTTTATGGATAAATAAAACCTCCCGTGACTGGTATGATTCACTAGACTCCCAAAAGCCCTGCCCGGGTAAAATTTCAGCATATTCGGGAATATGCAATAATGTTTGTAGGCTTTCTTTCTTGACAATATAGTCTTTGTGTTGTGGTTTTGCTATTGTTATTTCTGCACAGAAATCAATTTTTCCATAAGCATTTCTTGTCTGCTCGCTTGTGTCCATTTGGTTTTTTAGGTCTCGATTCTCTTGGACGAGTTGGTCTAAGGCTCTTTGATGCTCCTCCTTTTCTCGCTTCAATTGATTCTGGGCTTCTTGCAGTTTGAGTGCCAATGCAGTTTCGTCATTCTGCTCAACAAAGTGACTGCTCAGTCGCCTGAATGATTTGTGTGCAATAAAAGCAATCAGAAAAGACAAAACACTGGCCAAGGGAATGGTTACAACACTGGGAAGAGGTGCCGAAATGGCACCAATAATTACTCCCGCCAATAGGGCAAAGTAGAATAGTACTGCAACAATGTCTTTTAGTAGTTTTGCTTGATTATAGATGGCTTTGAATGGTTTAGCCAATGCACTTAAAAAGCCCATATTTTTTATCTATTTTTTTAATTACATCCTCTCCAAAATCTCCACAAAGGCCTTAAAGTCGGTGTGTTCTGTGACGAAGCGTTCGAATGAGTCGGCGTCGCAGCCTTTCTCGGGAGTGTCGCTCACCATCTTCATCACCAGCGTAGGCACACCCCTCTGAGAGGCAATCTGGCACACTGCCGTAGCCTCCATATCGAACAGCGCCCTCGGTGTGCCAAAGCGCTCCTTAATCTCGCCAATCATCTCGGCTCCCACAAAGCTGTCGCCAGTGTAGATTGTGGCCTCGTCGGTGCCCAAAAGTTCGTAGGGGTCGGTAAGGAAGCTCACGCCGTCAAGCCCACCGGGGACTCTCACGTCGTGGTAGCGAGCCATCGATGGACAAACCACATCGCCCGTAGAAAACTCCTTAGAGGCAGCAGCGTAGCCCACCACAGCCACCAAGTCGAACTTCTCCTCCTCCATGGCAAGGGCGGTGGCGGCAGCAGCATAGACCTTGCCTACATAGCCACGACGGATGGTGTAGCTATTTAGCAGTGGGTTGGGGTAGTTGTTCAGGGCTTGGAGCATATTCTCCTGCTCCGAGGCCATAGGTGTTATAACAAGAATGTTCTTCATTGTATTCTTGGTCTTAGGTTTACATCTGGGCCAAAATCTCGTCGAGCCACATACCATACTCCTTCAAGGCGGCGTTGCTCTCCTCTATGTTGTAGAATGTGGGGTTGCCACACTGCTCCACTGTAAGGCCGGGAATCTCGCCACTGACACGCAGCGAGGAGTGCTCTCGGCATACATCAGCCACAGCCTCCATAACCTTGCGCATAGGAGTCCATCCTTTGACTATGAGGTAGAAGCCTGTTTTGCATCCCATAGGGGCAAACGAAACTACTTTGTTGCCGAGTTTTTCGCGCAGGAAGTGAGCCATAAGGTGCTCGATGGTGTGGATAGCCTCGGGCGATAGGTAGCTCTTTTCGCGGGGTGCGCGAAATCGCATATCGTAACTTCTAAGAGGGTAGAATCCCAATGCTGTATAGGTCGAGCGGAGGTAGAAACCTCTGTCGAGGGTGGTGTGGTCCACTGCAAATGATGCAACTTTCGATTTCATAGCTAAATTTGTGTTTTTTCGATAGACCAAAGATATATATTTTTTATATATTTGTCAAATGGTTTAATAATAATACTCTTTTTACAATGACAAAACATACGTTGAAGGAGTGGTATTTGGCCACTCGTCCTTGGTCGTTTCCCGCATCGGCTATGCCCGTAGCCTCCACAGTGGCCTACCTTTTTTGGGCATCGCAAACATTACAAGGAGCCCCTATTAACCTGCTTTGTGGCCTGCTTGCACTTGTAGGCATAATACTTTTCCACGCTGCTGGCAATGTCCTCTCCGACTACAACGACTTCCGCAAAGGGGTCGATACACCCGACAATGCAATGATGTTGCCTCTGGTGAATGGCTCGTTTAAGGATGTGGAGTTTAAGCGTTATGGCATCGGCCTCCTTTTGGCAGGTTGCGCTGTGGGCTGTGCTCTCTTGTTGCTAACCCAGAGTTTGCAGCTCCTCTATGTGGGTCTGGCAGGTGGCATACTCACCGTACTCTACTCCTACCTGAAATACCGCTCGTTGGGCGACGTTGTTATCTTGCTCAACTATGCAGTGCTGCCCATTTTAGGCACTTCGATTGTTACGGTTGGCTACGTCGATTGGTCGGCTATGGTGTTGGTAGTGCCTCTGGGTCTTATCACCGACTCTATTCTCCACATCAACAACGCTCGCGACTCTGTAAGCGACCGCGCAGCCGGCATCAACACCTTTGCTATGCGTATTGGCCCCAAGGCATCGGTTGCAATCTATAAGTTTGAGGTGCTCTTCCCATTTGTGTGGGTTGTTGTGGCAGTAGTTATGGGTTGGCTTCCCGCATTCTCAATCGTTGTTTTTGCAGTGGGTAAAGTGGCGTTGGGTATGGCCAAGACCTCCTCGAAGCTCACGAGCGAAGGGGCAGCGGCTGTGGCTACTCTCGACCAGCAGAGCGCAGGCTTGCAAGCCAAATTTAGTATGCTCATTATCGTATCTCTCGTTGTGAGCGCTTTGGTAGGCTGGGGTCCTGTGATTGATGTTCCTCTCTTTTAGCAACTCCTTGCGGTGAAAAGAATTATTCTCCCCATCCTGATTGCCACCTTATTGTGGTTTGTGATGTTCAGTCCGCTGACTGCGCCCCACCTAAATTTTTGGCTGGCAATGTCTTTGTCGGGCATTGTGTTGGCTCTCATTAGTTTCTCTTTGGGAGGAGGCTACTTGAAGAGGTCGTTGAAGGAGGATTTTCGACTCTCCGACATCCCCCTCGGTGTGGCCATTGGCGCTCTGCTGTGGGCTATCTTTTGGGTGGGCGACAAGGTTGCCGTCTGGATGTTCCCATTTGCCGAGGGGCAGATAGGCACAATCTACGCTATGCGCGATGGTACATCGTGGACTCTCATAGGTCTGTTGCTATTCCTCGTTGTAGGGCCTGCGGAGGAGATTTTCTGGCGAGGCTATGTGCAACACTCTTTGGGCGAGAAGTTTAGCCCCACGATTGCTTTTCTGGCAACTACGGCCATATATACGCTTGTTCACATCTGGTCGCTAAACTTTATGCTGCTTGTTGCTGCTGCTGTTGCAGGTGGCCTGTGGGGTTTGATGTACCGCCTCTGGCCCAAGCGTCTGTGGGCATTGGTGATTTCCCACGCGGTGTGGGATATGGCTGTGTTTGTTCTCTTCCCGATATAGGAGGCTCGGTTATGGGGGGCAAACGAATGGGGCTTAGGAGTTGCTTTGCCACACTTACTCCTTTTGAAAGGCGCCTTTGGATAATCTCTTTGGTGGTGGTAACGCTCTCGTTTCTGCTCTCGCCCGAGGTCGATTATCTCAATCTGCTCGCTTCGCTTATTGGCGTGACGGGGCTGATTTTTCTGGCCAAAGGTATGGTCTTGGGACAAATCATAACCATCATATTCTCTGTTCTTTACGCCATTATTTCCTACTCCTATGCCTACTACGGCGAAGTGCTGACCTATGCGGCAATGACTCTGCCAATGGCTGTGGTGTCGTTGGTACAGTGGCTGCGACACCCATTTGAGGATAGCGGCGAGGTGGAGATTGCAAAGGTGAGGGGGTCGCAGGTGGCTGTTATGTTCCTCTTGGCCATAGCTGTGACGGTTATTTTCTACTTTGTCCTCGGTGCGCTCGGCACAGCCAATCTCTACCTTAGCACCTTTTCTGTCACAACGAGTTTTGTTGCGGTCTATCTTACCGCTCTGCGTAGTCCGCTCTACGCCTTGGGCTATTCGCTCAACGATGTGGTGCTGATTGGCCTGTGGATTATGGCTACCATCGACAACCCCGCCTATGCTCCTATGGTTGCCTGCTTTGTGATGTTTTTGGCCAACGATATCTACGGTTACGTCAATTGGCAGCATATGCACCGCCGCCAACGCAGTGGCCGGTAATCAGTTATCAGTAGTCGGTAATCAGTAATCAGTAATCAGTTTCGTGCCTATGGCGCAGGACAGACATCTGTCGGCCTTCGGCCTTAGGGGAGGAAAGTATAAATTGAGAATTGAGAGTTGAAAGTTTTTTGCTTTCGGTCTTTCGACGTTTGACCTTAGACGTTAGATAAAAAAATAGGTGTCGAGATATCTCGACACCTATTTTTATATTCTGCGTTGGCTATGCTTAGAACTTGTAGCTGAAAGCAACCTGTGCGCGGGGCAAAGGAAGAACAGTCCAACCACGGCCCGAGTAGCGACCTACGGCAGCACCCATACCTACGGTGCAGTCGATACCCCAGTAGGTGTTGAGCTTGAAGTAGTAACCGTAGCTTACACCAAGACCAGCAGCCTGAATGTTCTGCATATTGGTGGAGCTACCAAATGGATAGGGAGCAGAAGCCTGACCAAAGCGAGCAGCCTCAACGAAAGCACCGAAGTGGTGGCCGTTGAAAGCACGGCAGAGGTAGTAGCGAGCCTCAGCAACAGCGTCCCAACCGTTGAGGTAAAGACCAGTGTCGCCAACACTCTTCCAAGGCGAGAAGATAACGCCAGTACCCGAAAGATCAATAGTCCACTGGGGAGCTACCGAAAACTCAGCGCCCAAGTTAACTGCGCCAATACCCAAGTAGAGGGCATTCGATTTGAGAGCACACACCTGTGCATTCGATACGGTTACAGCTGCGAAAAGCGAGATAACCAAAAGTGCAATTTTTTTCATTGTAAAAAGTTTATTAGTTGTTAAATCTTAGTATTCGTTTTAGTTATGCTTGCGCATAATCGTGTCAAAGGTAATACTTTTTTTTAATACCACATAGCAAAGTTACTAAACTTTTTTGAAAAATAGTCAATAATTGGATAAAATAGCAAGAAAACATTTTCGAGCCAAGCGAGAATAGGGGCAATAACCGTGCATTTTATTGGTTGAGTAGAAAAAATAGGGGTTAAACTAAA
>JAGBVY010000079.1 GCA_017630115.1 Tidjanibacter sp.
CCTAAAAGCACGCATAACACGGCAGATGTCGGCCACATTGTCGGCATCGACCTGCTCGGTTTTGATGCGGTCACCACCGATGGCGGCTGCAATCTGGTCACATTTGCTCTTGGTACGGCTTGCCAACATAACGTCGGTAAATACGGGGTTGGCAGCTACTTTGTGGGCAACAACGGTTCCTACACCGCCTGCACCAATAATGAGTACTCTACACATAGTGATAGTGTTTGTTTAGTGGATTTATTATATCTGTATTGTTTGTATGCAAAATTAGCAACATACAAAGATAGGAAAATAAATTGAGAATGGAAAATTGAAAATGGAAAATGGCAGAAAATTGCAAGGGAAGATAAGGCCTACCTACGACCTTTTCGATCTTTTCGACCTATAAGCCCTATGCCCCTTGCAACTCCACCAACCCAACAATCCTCCACAACCCTTACCCACCGCCCCCAGCGACACTTGCTCCCCTTACCACTCCACTCTCCCCACAAATTTTCACCTCTCAATTTTCATTTTTCAATTTTCTTTCTACCTTTGTAGGAAAATTCCTACTTTTCCTACTAATACAACTAGCAACACTATGGAAACAGAAAAAGACAAATTCCTCTTCGGAGTAGTCAAGGTGGGCGAAAAGGGGCAAATTGTAATCCCCAAAGAGGCCCGCGAAGTATTTGGCATTGAGGCCGGTGACTCGCTTTTAGTATTGGGTGACCGCAACAAAGGCATTGCCATCGTTAAGACCCATATTTTCGACTCAGCAGTAGAGGAGGTTTTCAAATAACACCTCGCAACACTTCAAATCAACCACTAATCTATCAACTTAACAACAATGAAAAATCGCTACTATTTTCTCGATAATCTGCGCTGGGTGACAGTTCTACTCGTGCTCTTCTACCACGTTTTCTACAATTTCAACTCGGTGGGTGTCTTTGGAGGCATTGGCGGATTTGGCCCTAACCAGTGGCAAGACATCTTCTGCACCTTGCTCAACCCGTGGTTTATGACTCTGATGTTTGTTGTGGCAGGCGCTTCGAGTCGCTACGCACTCAGAGGTCGTTCGCCCAAAGAGTTTCGCAAAGAGCGCACACGCAAATTGCTCGTACCCTCTACCCTCGGACTCTTGGTCTTTGGCGGCGTACTGGGCTACTTCAATATGAAAATCGCAGGAGCCGCTATCCCTACCGAGGTACCCGCCTTTGTGCGCTACCTGATTATGGTCATAAGTGGCACTGGCCCTCTGTGGTTTATTCAAGACCTATTCGTATTCTCACTACTGCTCTTGGTAGTTCGCAAAATCATTGATGCCGAGCGCATTGACAAATGGTTGTCAAAACTCCCCAACTGGGGCATTGGAGCCGTTTTGGTAGCTCTATTTGCCATTATGTGGTGGGCCTCACAGAGTCAAATCGACAACCCCTCTGCCGCACAAGGACTCCTGAACCTCTACCGCCCAATTTTCTATTTTGTGGCATTTCTTGTAGGCTACTACATCTTCTCCTCGGAGCGCACACACACCTACCTCGCCCAATACGCCTTACCCCTAATTGGTTTAGCAGTGGCGAGTGCGGCGGGATTCTGCATGGAGTTCTACGGCAAGGACTACACATCGCCTGAGGCAGTGCAGGGAATATGGGGCAACCTCTATTGCTTTACGGCAACATTGGCTATGTTTGGTTCATTCAGCCGTTGGGCCAACCACACTTCGCCCTTTGCAGGCTATATGACACGCAGTAGTTTCGGACTCTACATCGTACATATGAGCGTATGCACCGCCTCGTGCTACCTACTCAAAGAGAGCGAACTTCCTATATGGAGCATCTACTGCTTGGCCCTTGTAGCCACCTATGTAGGGTCGGTGGTGTTGTGGGAGGCACTACGTCGCATACCCGTAGTTCGTTGGTGTGTATTTGGAATCAAACGACAACACCCCACCCCAAACACCAAAAAAGTGGGCAAAATTTAGACTATGATGAAAAAAAGTTGATAAAGAATTTGCAGAAACAGAAATTTGCCTTATCTTTGCACCGCTTTTGGAATGAAAGCACGATGATTCGCTAGCTCAGCTGGTAGAGCACAGCACTTTTAATGCTGGGGTCCTGGGTTCGAGCCCCAGGCGGATCACCGAAGAGGCGGAAGACTTGAAAAAGTCTTCCGTTTTTTTGTTATATCCACCAACGACCTCAAAGCCACTTTCCGATTTATTTGGCTTATTGGTCAAAATAGCGTTGGCCAACACAATTGGATTTACACTGATAATTTGATAGAAGTCTAAGGGCTTTTGCGAAGATTGATGCAAAAGCAACGACAAGGAGCGCTCGTTAGACCTTTGGCAAGCGTGCCAACGGAGTTTGGGAGCCAACAACCTTTTGGTCGAGTTCCACCAATATCTCGCTCCCCAATGGCAAAAACAGATCGACCCTCGAACCGAACTTAATGAATCCCACCTTTTGATTCTGCTCCACCCTATCGCCCACCTCAGGGTAGGCAACAATGCGACGAGCTATCCAACCCGAAATCTGGCGATACATAACAGTAGTACCCGAGTCGGTACGCACACCAATGGTCGTATGCTCATTGAGCGACGAGCTCTTAGGGTGCCAAGCCAGCAGAAAATCGCCATTGTAGTGGTTCTTATAGGTGACCTCGCCACTCACGGGGGCCCAATTGACGTGGACATTGTAGAAGGTCATATAGACCGACAGCTGGATACATCTGCCACCCATAACCTCTGGCTCATCAACCTCCTCAATAACCACCACCTTGCCATCGGCAGGGGCATAGGCCAAACTCTCATCCTGTACAAGAGGCCTAACGGGGTCGCGGAAGAAGCGCACAACAAAGATTATGCGCCAGAGCAAAAAACCATCAACCAAGGCAATCACCCACCACGCCCAATCGTAACGCAAAGCGGTGGCCGTAACCACAGCAATGATGAGTGTAAAGATGAACGTATTGAGCCTAATGCCCTCTTTCCCTTCTGGTGTGATTCTCATAGGGCGCAAATTAACATATAGACATAAGCAAATGGAACGGCCAGCAGCAGAGCATCGAATCTATCGAGCATACCGCCGTGACCGGGAATGAGGTTGCCGGAGTCTTTCACATCGGCCTCCCTCTTAATCTTCGATTCGAGCAAGTCGCCCACAACGCCAGCCAGAGCAACAACCACGCCCAAGCCGCCCCAGAGGTAGATATTACCCTCCATCATATAGCCCGCCGCCATAGCAAAAGCCACAGCAAATAGAAGCCCTCCAAAGAGTCCTTCCCACGATTTCTTGGGCGAAATAGAGGGGCACATCTTATGTTTGCCAATCGAGCAACCCACCAAGTAGGCAAATATATCGTTTACCCACACAGTGAAAACAACCACAAGCACTCTGGCAGGCTGCCACTCGCTCGTACCACCGCCAATGAGCATCAGCAATGCCATAGGCAGCGCCACATAGAGCAGTGCCAGCGACGAGAAAGCGCCATTTTCGAGCGTATGGCTACTCTTGCGAAACACCTCAACAGCAAATATCGCAGGCACAAAAAGCAGGCCCACAAGCAACATCAGAGGTGCAGGATTTAGAGCCACACCCGTAACCCAGCCACCAGCAAGGCCAATGGTCAGAAAATAGTTGGGCTTAATCTGAGGATTGCGCTTCAAGGCTAGTTCCATAAGTTCGGTTATAGCCCCAACGGTCACAAGCGTAAAGACCACAGCCGCAGGCCAAGGTCCCCACAGCACCGATCCCACAATCACAATGCCGAGTATAGCGCCACTAAGGGTGCGTTTACCGAGATTTTTTCCTTTCAAACTCATCTTCCCCTACTCTTTGATTCTACTACTCCTGAGTAATAGTGTAGCTTGGTGCATCATTATCCTCTGAGGCAACCGTTTGCTCCGCCTGGGCAACCTCCTCAGCGGCCAATGCCTCCTCAGTTGCACTCTTAGTACGTTTGCCAAATATGCGCTCTACATCCTCGGTAAATACCACCTCGCGTTCGAGCAACAACTCAGCCAACTGCACAAAGCCCTCACGGTTGTCGGTGAGGATAGTTGTAGCCATCTGGAAAGCCTTGTCGATAAACTCCTTGACCTCCTTATCGATAAGTTGCGATGTCTCCTCGCTATAAGGTTTCGAGAAGGAGTAGTCGCTCTGACCTGTGGAGTCGTAGTAGGAACGATTGCCCACCTTGTCGCTCATACCATAGTAGCTAACCATAGCATAGGACATCTTTGTGGCTCGTTCCAAGTCGTTAAGTGCGCCTGTCGAAACTGCGCCAAAGGTGAGCAACTCGGCAGCCCTACCTCCCAACAGCGAAGCCATCTCGTGCATCATCTGCTCGGTGGTGGTAATCTGCCTCTCCTCGGGCAAGTACCAAGCCGCACCCAATGCACGACCGCGAGGTATGATTGTCACTTTCACCAGAGGATTGGCGTGTTCGAGCAACCAACTAACCGTAGCGTGGCCGGCCTCGTGGTAGGCGATGGTGCGTTTTTCGTTCTTAGTGATTATCTTGCTCTTCTTCTCCAAGCCGCCGATAATCCTATCCACAGCAGCCAAGAAGTCCTCCTTATCGATGGCCACTTTGTCGTGACGAGCTGCAATCAGCGCGGCCTCGTTGCAGACGTTGGCGATGTCGGCACCCGAGAAACCGGGAGTCTGACGAGCCAAGAAATCAACCGCCACATCGTCGGCCAGTTTGAGGCGACGCATATGTACTTTGAAAATATCCTCGCGCTCTTTCAGCTCGGGCAGGCCCACGTCAATCTGTCTATCAAAC
>JAGBVY010000004.1 GCA_017630115.1 Tidjanibacter sp.
ATAAAGCTATAAGTATGGCTACCAAAGCCGTGCATATGGCGGAAGGAGTAGGGGATACCTCGTGGCGACATTGTGATAGTGACTTGGTGCAGAGCTTCGGGGAGCAGAGTCCAGAAATCCCAGTTGCTGTTTGCCGAGCGCATACCCGTGCGAGGGTCGCGCTTAATGGCGTGGTTGAGGTCGGGAAATTTCAGCGGGTCACGCAGGAAGAATACGGGCGTGTTGTTGCCCACCAAATCCCAATTGCCGGTGTCGGTATAGAATTTCATTGCAAAGCCACGAATATCGCGCTCGGCATCGGCTGCACCACGCTCGCCCGCCACGGTCGAGAAACGGACAAAGCAGTCGGTTTTTTTGCCCACCTCCGAGAAAATTGAGGCTCTGGTGTAGGCTGTGATGTCGTGCGTAACGGTGAATGTGCCGTAGGCTCCCGAACCTTTGGCGTGCATACGCCTTTCGGGTATCACCTCACGGTCGAAGTGGGCCAACTTTTCGGTCAGCCAAGGGTCTTGTAGGGTTACGGGGCCTCGTACGCCTGCTGTTTGTGTGTTCTGGTTGTCGGCAATGGGGCGGCCATTTTCAGCCGTTAGGTCTTTTTTGTCGTTCAGTTTCATAGCGGAAATTTGTAAATATCTATCATTATACTCCCAAAATTGTGCCACATTATTCCTGATTTTATGGTTGAGAGTTAAGCCCCAAACTGAGTGCTTAAATGAAAAGTAGTGGGAAAAACAGATTCGTTTTTCCCACTACTTTTTTGTTAGTTTGTGCTGACTGCTGATTTAGAATGACCGTTAGGCTTTTGTTTGTTCTACGACGTTGAGGATTGTGTCGGCTGTGGCTTTCCACGAAAAGCGCACCCTTTGGCGCACAACCTCCTCACGCATACGGGCCAAATTTTCAGGTTGCCACACCTCAGCTATCGCTTCGGCCACAGCGCGAGCATTGGGCTCTACAACCCTTCCTACCTCGCCGTCGGCCACCATCTCCCTGAGTCCGCCCACGTTGGTCACCACCATTGGCACACCAAAGGCATAGGCCACCTGAGTCACTCCACTCTGCGTGGCGCTCTTGTAGGGTAGGGCCACCATATCGGCTGCCGAGAACCACAGAGCCACATCCTCGTCGGGTACAAAGGCGTTGTGAAATACCACATCCTCAGCTAGTCCAAGCCTCTCAATCATAGCCTTGTAGCGCTCGTCGTTGCCATAGACCTCGCCCACAACGAGCAGTTTTCTCTGTGCGGTGCGTTGCTCCGATTTTAGCAGCGCCCACGCTTCGAGCAGTGTGTCGAGCCCCTTGTAATCTCTGATGTAACCAAAGAACATCGCATACCTTGTCTGCTCACTCAGCCCCAAGCGTTGGCAAGCCTCGCTACGCTCAATCGCCGAGCCGTAGTTGTCGAAGAGGGGGTGGGGTGAGAAGAGCGAAGGTTTCGTTTGGGTGTAGGTTCTTAGGTCATTCAGTACCGCCTCCGACATATGCACAAAGCCGTCACACGAGCCAATGAAGTATCTGTTCAGAGCCCTGTCGTAGAAGTGGGGCTCGTGGGGGGTGATGTTGTCAAGATGTACCACCACTTTGGTTTTGCCGTTTTGGCGAGCCAAACGACATATTGTGCCGAAGCAGGGAGCCATAAGTGGGGTCCAGTATTTGAGTACTACCACGTCGGGGGCCTCACGCCTCAGTGCTCGACCCACACGCCACCACGAAAGGGGGTTGATGGTGCTTACCTCACGGCTAATCCTCAGGTCGGAGGGTGCCTGGCCTGTTCTGAATTGGCTTTTGCCGGGGAAGAGCAGACGAGGGTATTGGAGAGTGAAAGTCTTGATTTCCACCTCCTCACCACGCTTAGAGAACTCTCTGGCGAGGCTCTCTATTATGGTTGCTAATCCGCCACGATAGGGATAGGCTGGGCCAATAAAACAGATTTTCATATATTTCTTTTAGTCTAACGTCTAATGTCTAACGAGCACGCCTTGTTGGTAAATTTTGCACCAAATTACGCAAGCGACATCCTCACTTACACCCCAGTAAGCTGCGGTGTCACTTTCTTATTTGGCACAAAATTTCCTCAACAAATCGCACTCTCTTTTTTTTGTCTAAGGTCTAAGGCAAAATAATTTTGAATTTTGAATTTTGCATTTTGAATTGCATTAGTTTACCTGTTGCAAGGCAACAAGTTTGGCGTAGAGGCCGCCATTGGCAATAAGCTCCGTGTGTGTGCCCTCCTCAACAATCTTGCCTTGCTCGATTACGATAATCTTGTCGGCATTTTTGATTGTGCTCAGTCGGTGGGCAATGATTACTGATGTGCGACCCGAAAGGAGCTTGTCGAGAGCCTCCTGCACAAGTTTCTCGCTCTCGGTGTCGAGTGCGCTGGTAGCCTCGTCGAGGATGAGAATTTCGGGATTCTTCAATATGGCTCGGGCAATGCTAAGTCGCTGGCGCTGACCACCTGAGAGTTTTGTTCCGCGCTCGCCGATGTTGGTCTGGTAGCCCTCGCTGCTCTCCATAATAAAGTCGTGGGCGTTGGCTATGCGGGCTGCACGCTCAATATCCTCAGCCGTTGCGGTGTCGTTGCCGAGGCGTATGTTGTTCTCTATTGTGTCGTTGAAGAGGATTGTTTCTTGCGACACAATACCCATAGCCTTGCGGAGCGAGGAGAGGTTGTAGGAGCGTATGCTATGGCCATCGATAAGGATGTCGCCAGCGGTAACATCGTAGAAACGAGGTATGAGGTCGGATGTGGTCGATTTGCCACCACCCGAAGGGCCTACCAATGCCACCGTTTGCCCCTTGCGTACGGTGAAGTTTATGTTGCTAAGTACTTGTTTGTCATCCTCATAGGAGAAAGTTACGTTGCGGAACTCAATACTCTCCTTAAACTCCGTAAGCTCTATGCCACCGTCGGCGGGAGAGGTGATGTTGCTCTTGGTGTCCAGCAACTCTAAAACACGACCACCGGCTGCAATACCTTGGTTGATATTGGCAAAAGCGTCGGTAAAGGAGCGCATTGGGCGGGTTATCTGAGTGAAGATAGCAATGTAGGCAATAAAGCCACTACCATCGAGTGTGCTCTGACCTCCCAACACAAGCGCACCACCAAAGATGAGTAGGCCTGCCGCTGCGGCAATGCCCAGAAATTCGCTCATAGGCGAGGCCATCTGTTGGCGATACATCATTCGGCGCGATATGTCGGAGTACTTCTTGTTGATGGCCTTGAACTTACCGCGGAAGAAACCCTCGGCATTGTAGGCCTTGATGACCTTCACACCCGAGAGCGATTCGTCGAGTACGGAGGTTAGCTCACCGAAGTTCTGCTGTGCTTTCAGGGCGGGGTGGCGCAACTTCTTCACCACGCTACCGATGATAAGTGCAATAAGTGGTAGGTAGATAATCGAGAAGAGCGATAGCTGCCACGAGATGCTCACCATAGCCACAATGTAGCCAATGATGAGGAAAGGCTCACGAAAGACCACTTGCAAAGTATTGACAATACAAAACCTAACGGTCTGCACATCGGAGGTGATGCGCGACATCATATCTCCCTTGCGAGCCGACGAGAAGAACGAGAGGTTGAGCCCCATAACATTGTCGAAGACCTGATTGCGTATGGTTTGCAGGGTGTTGATACGCAGATTCTCCACAGTGCGTTGGCCCAAGTAGCGGAAGACGTTGCTCAGTAGGGCCGAGATGGTGATGAAGGCTGCCAGTATTACGAGGATATTCATTGTGTTGTACTCTGAGCCGTAGAGCTTAAAGAGCCAGTAGTTCAGAAGCTCCGTCAGGTAGTCGATACTCACTCGGAAGGTGGGCGCTACCGTCACAGCCTCCATCATTGCGCTCTGGTCGAAGAGTGTACGCAATAGTGGGATAATCATCACAAAGTTGAATGTGTTGAATATGGCGTAGAAGAGCGTATAGAAGAAGTAGGGTATTGCGTAGCGGCCAAGCGGACGCGCAAAAGAGAGCAATCTCCAATAGGTTTTCATACTTATATTTTATCCTGAATGATTCGATTATACTTATATTTTCATCTAAAATCTATGCAAAAGTACGCAAATAATTGTGTTTATGGCAAAGAAAGTGTAACTTTGTATGTTTGAAACAGAAAATTTAACCGAAATAACATAGAATAAATATGAAAAAACGTGTATTGAGTGGTATCCGTTCGACAGGACAACTTCATCTGGGCAACTACTTCGGCGCCTTGCGTAACTTTGTCAAACTCCAAGAGGAGGCCGAGTGCTTCTTCTTCATTGCCGACTACCACTCCCTTACTACCCATCCCGACCCAACCATCCTCCACGGCAACGTGCGCAACATCCTCTCGGAGTACTTGGCCGCAGGTATCGACCCCGAGAAGGCTACAATCTATGTGCAGAGCGATGTGCCCGAGGTGGCTGAGTTGTCGTTGCTACTTGGTATGCACGCCTATGTTGGTGAGTTGGAGCGTACTGCCTCATTCAAGGATAAGGTGCGTAAGAATCCCAACAATGTAAACATCGGTCTGCTGAACTACCCCGTGCTTATGGCCTCCGACATCCTGCTCCATAGGGCCGACTATGTGCCTGTGGGTAAGGATCAAGAGCAACATTTGGAGATGACGCGCCACTTAGCACGTCGATTCAATCAGCTCTACAAGACCGATTTCTTCAACGAAAACGTTGCTGCCTACAACTTTGGCAATGCTCTGGTGAAGATTCCCGGATTGGATGGCACAGGCAAGATGGGCAAGAGCGAGGGTAATGGTATCTACCTCTCCGATCCCGACAATGTAATCCGCAAGAAGGTGATGAAGGCTGTGACCGATAGTGGCCCAACCGAGCCCAACTCGCCCATTTCGGAGCCCATACAGAACATCTTTACCATTATGGAGTCGGTATCTACCCCCGATACGATTGCCTATTTCAAGGAGAAATATGCTTCGTGCGAGATTCGTTATGGCGATTTGAAAAAACAGCTTGCCGAGGATATCATTGCAGCCGTTGCTCCCATTCGTGAGCGCATTGAGGATATCCGTGCCAATGACAAATATCTCCACGAGGTGACCACTCTGGGTGCTGAGAAGGCTCGCGAGAGTGCTCGCAAGACCCTCGATGAGGTACGTCGTATTATGGGTATCTACCATTTTTAGCAAACCGCTTTTGGCCATTTGGCTCTAAGCCCCAATCAAATAGCAGACAATGAATAGCATCAACCCCGAGCGTATGACCCTGCCCGAGCGATTGCTCTTGTGGCTCAATGTGCAAGCCCGCAGGCTCAATACTCGCCAACTCACATTTATCCTCGCCATCATCATTGGATTGGTGGCCGGAGGAGTCACTTGTATTTTCGAGTGGCTGCTGGGGCTTATCAAGGGTGGGCTTACGAGTTGGTTCCCCAAGGAGGAGGTGGGGTGGCTCTACCTGCTCTACCCAATGTTGGGTATCATCTTGGCAAGCCTCTTTGTGAAACTTATTGTCAAGGACGACATCTCGGAGGGTGTTACAAAGGTGCTCAAAGCTATGAGTACATCCTCGTCACAGATTAAGCCTCACAACTGCTACTCGTCGGTTGTGGGTGGCGCTCTGACCATAGGCTTTGGTGGTTCGGTAGGTCCTGAGGCACCAATCGTACTCACTGGTGCAGCCATAGGCTCCAACATTGGCCGACTTATGAGGCTCAACTACCGCAATATGACCCTTATGTTGGCTTGCGGTGTTGCGGCGGCCCTGTCGGCCATCTTCAAGGCCCCCATTACGGGCGTGATTTTCGTTATGGAGATTCTGCTGCTGGATATGAGTATGACGGCCATCATCCCTCTGATTATCTCCTCGGTGACGGCCGTGACGCTCACATTCTTCGTAAGGGGTTTTGAGCCTATGCTCTCGGCCAGCACCATTGGTGACTTGTCCTTTTCGCACATACCAATCTACACCCTTCTGGCGGTGCTGTGCGGACTGATGTGTTACTACTTTATGAACACCAACTTCCGCATCAAGACACTCATCGACCGCCTCTCGAAACCTTGGAAAAAGTGGCTTGTGGGTGGCCTTGCACTGGGTGTGATGATTATGCTTTTCCCTCCGCTCTATGGCGAGGGCTATGGCATCTTCCACCACTTTATGAGTGGCGATGTGAAGGCTGTGTTCGACAACTCGGGCTTCTATGACTTCCGCAACAACGAGTGGGTAATTGTGGGCTACTTGGTGGCTATTATGTTTGTAAAGGTGGTGGCTATGGCTGTCACTAACGCCTCGGGTGGCGTGGGTGGTACCTTTGCTCCCTCGCTCTTTGTGGGTGCTTTTATGGGTGCTACGGTGGCTTTTGTGGCCAACACTTGGTTCGATGCCGACCTCTCTATTGCTGCCTTCTCGCTTGTGGGTATGGCCGGACTGATGAGTGGTGTGATGAAAGCACCGCTGACGGCAGTCTTCCTTATTGCCGAGATTTCCAGTGCCTACCAACTCTTTGTGCCACTGATGCTTGTCTCGTGCGTGTCGTATGTCATCAACCGCTACTTAGAGCCCGATAGCATCTACACCAAGACCCTCCGCAAGAAGGGCCAGCTCCTGACGCACAACAAAGACCAAGCAGTGAGCGTGGTGCTCTCCATTGGCGACCTTATAGAGACCAACATCCTCTCGGTGGGCGAGTACGACACCTTGGGCGATATGGTAGTTAGGGTCATTCCTCACACCACCCGCAACATCTTCCCTGTGCTCGATGGCGAGGGCAAGCTGATGGGCGTTGTGGAGTTCGATAGGTTGCGTAAGGATATGTTCGACCACAGCAAGTATCCCAACTCGGTGCAGCGCTATATGACCCCTCCTGCCGACGTCATCTTCGAGGGCGAGGCCGCATCGAGCGTGTTGGAGAAGTTCGAGAATACGGGTGCGTGGAATCTGCCCGTTGTTGATAACAGTAGGCGCTATATAGGTTTTGTAAGCAAGTCGCGTATTCTGACTGCTTATCGTGAGAAGTTGAAGGAGATGACGCAGGAGTAATCCCTCCGCAAATCACAGCCTATGACTGTGTGTCTGACGTCAAAAGTCTAACGTCTAACGACCTAAGTCCAATAGAAAACGCGGGTATTAAAAAAGAAACCCGCGTTTTTGGGGTGGAGGACTGGGAGAACTGAGAGAACTGAGAGGACTGGGAGGACTGGGAAGACCCAGTAAACCCAGTAAACCCAGTAAACCCAGTAAACTCATAGAACCCAGTGAACTCAGTGAATAGGCCATATAGCCCCTCTCCCTAAATTTCCTAAATTCCCTAACCTCCCTAACCTCCCACAAAATTTTTTTTCGTCTTAGTGCAACGTTTTGGCCCTATTGTGCGTCTTTATATAAAAGCAGACAACATTTACTAATTTCCAAACACTATCCAACTATGAAACGAGCACTCCTACTTGTTGTTATGATTCTGGGTTTTGCCTCCTTGGCCGAGGCGCAATACAACGCCCAGAACTACACAGATGTCATCCAGACCAACGATGGCCTAATCCTTCAAGGCACTATTGTGGAGCAAATACCCGGCGTGAGCTACACCATCGTTACGCTCGAAGGTGTTACCCACAAACTCGATGCACTCAACATCAAGCGCATAACAAAGGAGGCTGTAAGTGGTCGCATCGTTACTGAGAATCACAACTACTACCACGACCCCTATATGAGATATAAACTCGATGCCGAGGGTAATCCAATCTACCCGCTGAGTGTTACCGACGCATTTGTACGCTCGCTCTGCATACCCGGACTTGGTCAGCTTGGCAATGGTCAGGGGCTCAAAGGTGCTCTGCTCTTTACGGGTACTCTTGTGGGTGTCTTGGGTGCAACTGTTGGTGCAAACATTGCTCCACTTGGTTATTCCGATTTGGTAGGTTGGTCGGGTGTGACTGTTGCTGCCACTTGCTACCTCTACTCACTCATCGACGCCCCTCTGACAGCCTCGCTCTGGAACAAGAAGCACGGCTTTGTTGGTGCTGACTACTATGTGCGCTTAGCTCCCGCCTTTGGCACTGTTACCACCACCAGTGGCAGCGATGCAGCTCTGTGTATGAGCCTTTCGCTTAGTTTCTAATCAACTTATTGTCAATAAATAACGAGGAGCAACCCACGCAGGGTTGCTCCTCGTTTTGATTTGAAGTTATCCTGTTGGTTACTTCTTGATATTGGGCTCTTCGAGGCCGAAGTTGTGACGTTTGTTCTCCACTTTGAGCCAGAGGCTGAACAGCAGAGCCAGCACGCCAAACGACGAGAAGATAACCATAGGAGTGGTGTAGCCGCCAGTCTTATCGAGCACGTTACCGATGAGGATGGGTACTGCAAACAGACCGATGTTCTGAATCCAGAAGATGATGCAGTAGGCCGAGCCGAGGATGCGGTTGTCGATAATCTTGGGTACGGAGGGCCAGAGGGCTGCGGGAACAAGCGAGAACGACACGCCCAAAACCACAACGATAGTCACTGCCAACCACCTATATGGGAATGCGGGCAGCAAGAATGCAAATGCCAAGTGGCAAGCAATCATCACGAGCGAGCCAATCATAAGCATCGATGCAGCCTTACCCTTGTTGTCGATGAAAGCACCGAGGAAGGGGGTCAGCACCATAGCCAAGATTGGGAAGCAGCTAAACAGCTGTGCGCCATTGCTCACACCGAGTGTGGTGTTCAGGAAGTCGGGAGCGTAGCGCTGGAAGGGGAAGATGGCCGAGTAGTAGAGTACGCAGAGCATAGCCACCAGCCAGAACATCTTGCTCGAAAAAATCTTGCCCAAATCTTTCAGTTTGAACTCCTCCTCCGAGGCCTCTTTGGTGAGCTCACCGGCAGCTTCGAGCTGGCCGTCGAACTTGCGGTCCATAACGGAGAATACGATGTAGAAAATCAGACCAATCATCAGCAGTACAGCGCCAAATGCAACGGGAGCCGACACAGCCTGACCAAATTTCTCATAGACCATAGGCGAGAGCCACATTGCAGCAAATACGCCCAGACGTGCTATGGACATCTCCAAGCCCATAGCCATAGCCATCTCTTTGCCATTAAACCACTTAGCAATAGCTTTCGATACGGTAGTACCGGCCATCTCGCAGCCGCAACCGAAAATCATAAAGCCCAAGCACGATAGTTTGGCGGTGCCGGGCAGGGCTACCCACCACGAGTTGAGCCAAGCCTCCAACGACGAGCCAATAAACAGGTCGCTCATAGCATAGAACTTGATGCTTGCGCCCACAACCATCAGCGAGGCCGAGAGGATACCGGTAAAGCGGATGCCCATCTTGTCGAGGATAATACCCGCAAAGATGAGGAAGAAGCAAAATACGTTCAGGAAGTACTCCGAGGCTGCATAGGTGCCAAAGGTGCCGCTTGTCCAACCGAGCGAGCTTTCAAGCTGACTCTTCAAGGGCGAGAGCATATCCACAAACATATAGGCAAAGAACATCATCAGTGCGATGAGAATCAGAGCCGACCAGCGCAAGAATGCCGAGTCGTTCATTTTTCTTTGAAGTTGTTGTACCATAAGTGTTTAGATTAAAAAATGAGTGTTATTTATTAGTTTGAGTTTTGATAGCGTTTGAGCAAAGTGTAGGCCTCCTTAATGCCCAACTCGCCTGCTTTGCTCAGGTCCATTGAGCCTTTGTGGGTATCTTTCATATAGAGTTGCACAAGGCCTCGGTTGAAGTAGGCGTCGGCCAAGTAGGGTGCAAGTTCCAAGGCACGCGAATAGTCGTCGTAGGCGGCGGGCATATCGCCCGAGAGGGCGTGCAGGTTACCCCTATTATAATAGATGTAGGCCTCTTCGGGGGCAAGTTCGGCAGCTCGGTTGAGGTCTTCTATTGCGTCGTTGTAGTCGTAGATGCGCCTTTCGGCATTGCGTAGGGCCATATCGCTCTCTAATGTTATGCGCTCCGAGCCCGATATGGAAGAGATGAAATCAATCATCTCGGCCCTTGTAACAGCTCTGTTTAGGTAGAGCATAGGGTCGGTGGGGGCGAGCCTAATGGCCTCCGAGAGGATGTTTATGGCCGAGGTGTATTGCCTAACGGCCAGTTGCGAAATGCCCCAACGGAATAGCGAGGCTACATCGGTGTAGGCCTCCGTCTGATAGCGCTCATTTAGGGCACTAAGCTCCTCGTCGGAGAGCGTTGTGGGGCTGTTAGAAAAGACTACTGTGGTGTCGGTAGCTACGTCGGCCTCCTCAATGAGGGCCGAGTAGTAGTGGTTGTCGGCCTTGTTGGGGGTGTAGGGCACCCAGCGATACATCTCCCTGAGCGTGAATCCGCCTTGTTCCTCGGCAAGTTTCCTCTCGGCCACCTTCGACTCAAATGCCACCAATTGGTTGAACTTGCGCGACGTATCGGCCCACATACTCAGTCCCTCAGGGTCCTCCTCCAAGCGGGCCTCATACTCGGCAATCTTGCGTCCGGCAATAGCTCTGTCACGTCCTGCGCCTGCCACATCGTGGAGCTGGTCTTTGACAATGGCTCTTTGTAGATAGGCGTTGGCAAAGTCGGGGTAGAGCTCAATGGCTTTGGTGTAGTCGGCCAGAGCCTCGGCTTTGCGTCCCAGTTGGAGCAATACGCCGGCTCGATTGTAGTAGCCCTTTACATTTTCGGGGGCGTGCTCAACAACAAGGGTATAGTTCTCCAACGCACGCTCGTAGTCGCCCAATATAGCACACACAATGGCCATATTGAAGTAGGCGCTTGTGATGTAGGGGTCGATGGCAAGCACCTTCTCAAAGTCGCTCATCGCCTTGTCGTATTGTTCGAGCCTACAATGAGTTAGGGCACGGTTAAACAAGGGATGAAGGTAGGTGGTGTCGCGCTCGATGGCCTTGTCGAACATTTCGAGAGCCTCCTCATTGCGCTCCTGCTGCATCAGCAGTAATGCTTTTTGGTTGTAGCCCTCGGCGTAGTCGCGATTGGTGCGTATGGCCTTGTCGAAACTCTCGTGGGCACCTACCGTATCGGCCATACCGAGCATTGCTATACCACGATTGATGTGGGTCTGAGCATCTTTGTCGGTGTGGCGCAATACCATATCGAAGTCGATGAGCGAGCGCACCCACTGCTTGTTTCTCATATGGGTCACGCCACGCGAGTAGTAGCTACCCACAAGGTCGGGCCTAAGGTCAATGGCGGCTGTCAGGTCGCGCACAGCATCCTCGTAGTTGCCCATCTCGGCGTGGACAATGCCACGATAGTGGAAGGCCTCCGTATAGACGGGGTTAATCTCAATGGCTCGGCTTAGGTCTTGTTCCGCACCCAGTAGGTCGCCCAGTCCGAGCTTGGCGTAGCCACGCAAGTAGTAGGCTTCGTAGGACTCTTTGTCTGAGCGAATCAAGACGTTGAGGATGTCGATAGCATCCTTGTAGTTGTCGCTGGCGAGCATATTGCGACTCGCCCAAGCTATATAACGCTTGTTGTACTGTGCGTAGCTCTCGCCCACGCACAGTACAAACAGCAAAACTACAATGGTTACTATTCGTTTCATTACCTTCTTAGCTCAATTCCACTATCCAAAGAGTCAGGTTTTTAGACGTTTGACGTTAGACGTTAGACGTTAGACTCGTCGGTAGACGGTAGTCGGTTGTCGGTAGTCGGTGGTCAAAAATTCTATTTAGATAGTGCCGCGATACGCTCTTTCAGGGCTGCAATTTTAGCCTCGGCGTCGCGCTGTTTGTTCTTTTCGTTCTCCACAACGGCGGCGGGGGCATTGGCCACAAATCGCTCGTTGGAGAGTTTACCCATCACTGTGCGCAAGAATCCCTCGTAGTAGGCGAGCTCCTTGTGCATCTTTTCCAACTCCTCCTCAATGTTAATCTTCTGGCTCATAGGCACGAAGTATTGAGTGGTCTTGACGATGAAGGCGGCAGCCGTAGGATTCTTCTCGCTCACCTCGGTGATGGACTCCAAGCCGGCCATCTTCTCCACCAAGCAGTTGTAGGCGGGGTGGTAGTTCTCATCGGCAATAACCTCCAAAGCAACCTTCTCCTTATTAGGAACGTTTCTCTGGGCGCGTATATTGCGAATAGCGCTCACAACTTCGCGTGCCAAATCTACCTCTTGGAGCATCTTCTCGTCGTAGGGCAGGTGCTCCTCGAAGAGGCTCAGCATAATGCTCTGGCCATCGTTGCGCTCGGCAATGTGCTGCCAGAGTTCCTCGGTAACAAAGGGCATAAAGGGGTGGAGGAGTTGCAGCAGACGCTCGAAGAAGCCCTTGGTTGCCTCCACAGTAGCCTTGTCGGCGGGCGAGCCGTAGGCGGGTTTGATCATCTCCAAGTACCAACCGCTGAAATCATCCCAGAAGAGGCGATAGAGGGTCATCATTGCGTCGGAGATGCGGTATGCCTTGAAGTGCTCGTCAATCTCGGTGTAGGCTTTGCGGAAGATGTTCTCAAACCACTCCACAGCCTTCTGGCAGTGCTCGCTCTGTACCAACGAGTCGTCAACCTGCCAGCCGGTAACCAAGCGGTAGGCGTTCCAGATTTTGTTGCAGAAGTTGCGGCCCTGCTCGCAGAGGCTCTCGTCGAACATAAGGTCGTTACCTGCCGAGGTGCAGAGCATAAGTGCTACCCTCACACCGTCGGCACCATACTGAGCAATCAAATCCAGCGGATCGGGCGAGTTGCCGAGCTGCTTGGACATCTTGCGTCCCAGTTTGTCGCGCACGATACCGGTGAAATAGACGTTGTTGAAAGGCCTCTCGCCCCTCCACTCGTAGCCTGCCATAATCATCCTTGCAATCCAGAAGAAGATGATGTCCGGACCGGTAACGAGGTCGTTGGTGGGGTAGTAGTATTTGATTTCGGGATTCTCGGGGTTGCGGATGCCGTCGAATACGCTGATGGGCCAGAGCCACGAGCTAAACCAAGTATCGAGCACATCCTCGTCCTGATGCAGGTCGCTGAGTGTCAGCTCCGCATTGCCACTCTTGGCGCGTGCCAACTCCAATGCCTCGGCCTCATTTTCGGCCACCACAAAACCACCCTTGGGCAGATACCACGCAGGAATCCTCTGACCCCACCAGAGCTGACGCGAGATACACCAATCTTTGATGTTCTCCATCCAGTGGCGGTAGGTATTCTTGTACTTCTCGGGCACAAACTTGATTACGTCGTCCATAACAGCTTTTGTGGCGGGCTTAGCCAGCTCCTCCATCGAGAGGAACCACTGCATCGAGAGCTTTGGCTCGATAGCCACGCCTGTACGCTCCGAGTAGCCAACGTTGTTGGTGTAGGCCTCGGTCTTCTCCAATAAACCTGCCTCGGCCAAATCCTGCTCAATGAGTTTGCGGCACTCGAAGCGGTCCATACCAACATAAAGACCAACTTTGTCGTTGATTGTGCCGTCGGGGTTGAAGATGTCTATGGTCTCCAAGCCATACTTCTCGCCGAGCATATAGTCGTTCACATCGTGTGCGGGAGTTACTTTCAGCGCACCCGTACCAAACTCAATATCAACATACTCATCCCTGATAACGGGCACCGAGCGGCCCACCAGAGGAACTATTACACGAGCATCTTTGGGAAGGTCAGTATAGCGGGGGTCGTTGGGATTGACACATACGGCCGAGTCGCCCAAGATAGTCTCGGGACGGGTGGTGGCTACGATAAGGTATTTGTCAGTACCCTCTACTTGGTAGCGCAAGTAGTAGAACTTACCCTGCGACTCTTTGTAGATAACCTCCTCATCCGAGAGGGCTGTTTGTGCCGAGGGGTCCCAGTTTACCATCCTCACACCACGATAGATTTTGCCCTTGTTGTAGAGATCTACAAATACTTTAATTACACCCTCGGTGCGGGGCTCGTCCATAGTGAAGCAGGTGCGGTCCCAGTCGCACGAAGCGCCGAGCTTGCGGAGCTGTTGGAGGATGATACCTCCGTGTTTCTCTTTCCACTCCCACGCGTGAGCCAAGAACTCCTCGCGTGTCAGGTCGCTCTTTTCGATGCCCTCAGCTTTGAGTTTGGCCACAACTTTGGCTTCGGTTGCAATTGAGGCGTGGTCTGTACCGGGTACCCAGCAGGTGTTCTTACCCTGCATACGGGCGCGACGAATCAGCACATCTTGGAGTGTGTTGTTGAGCATATGACCCATATGTAACATACCTGTCACATTTGGTGGAGGGATAACAATGGTGTATGGCTCTCTTTCGTCGGGCTCGGAGTGAAACATATTGTGTTTCATCCAGTAGTCATACCACTTCTGTTCAATCTCTTGTGGTGCGTATTTGTCTGCAAGTTTCATAGTGTGTTTATATTTTGTTATTTTTCTAATGTTTCTTAGTAATTCTCCCTACCGTTCGGCTGTGCCTTACGGGTGCTTTTTGCACCGAGCTTCGGCTCGCAAGTTCCTCATTTACGCCAAGTAAACTGCGGACTTGCTCCCTTGCTCCGCACAAAAATCCCTCCGTAAAACCCAGCCGTGTTCTGTGGAAGGTTTTTTGTATTCGTTTGCGCCTAACAAATAGTCCCAAATTTATCGTAAGTATCTATTAAGGCATATTAAACCTCCAAAGATAGAAAAAAGTGTTGGATTATTTAGCAGTCGCATTGGCTTTTGTGTAAAAAAGATGGGTTTTCGGTAGCTGTTTTTCGCAATAAAGAGGAAATTGCAGCCCACGCAGTGGGCGTTATTAGGGGGCTTGCGTAGAAAGCCCTAACGTGAACGCCTTAGTAGGGGCGCAAGTTCAACATACAATCATCTGCGCTAACCTTTTATCACTCAGCGTTATTTGATTTTGTTTTGTGGATTTCCACTTGTTGAAATTCCGAAACATCCGCTTTATCAAAGAGCGCTTTGTGCTCTTTGACCAAGTCCCTCCTTTGCCAAAGGAGGGATTTAGGGAGGAATGTA
>JAGBVY010000080.1 GCA_017630115.1 Tidjanibacter sp.
GAGTTGGCCGAGAAGGGCGAGAATCCATTTAAGCTCGACTCGAAAGAGCCCGATTGGAGCAAGTTCCAAGCATTCTTGGCTGCCGAGGTACGTTACTCGTCGCTTAAAAAGATGTTCCCCGCCGAGGCTGAGGCCTACAACGGTCCTTCGCTCATCATCGCCTACGCTCCCTGTATCAACCACGGCATCAAGGGTGGTATGACTCGCACCCCCAGCGTTGGCAAGGAGGCTATTGAGTGTGGCTACTGGCACTTGTGGCACTACAACCCCGAGTTGGCCGAGAAGGGCGAGAATCCATTTAAGCTCGACTCGAAAGAGCCCGATTGGAGCAAGTTCCAAGCATTCTTGGCTGCCGAGGTACGTTACTCGTCGCTTAAAAAGATGTTCCCCGCCGAGGCTGAGGAGCTCTTTGTAGCAGCTGAGGAGAACGCTAAGTGGCGCTACAACGGCTACGTTCGCCTCTCCAAACAGGAGTACTAATCCAAAGAGAGCAGTATAAATCAGACACGAGCATCCCACTGTTGGGATGCTCGTGTTGTTTGTGGCTTTTGGACCGCCAACCCTACTGCTCAACCACAATTAGGTCCGACAGGTCGTAGCCTCGCTTTTCCAGACGCGAATAGATTGCATCGAGCAGGTCGGGCGAAAGAGATGGAGTGCGTGATAGAATCCAAAGGTAGTTGCCATTGGAGCCTCCCACAACGGCATATTCGTAGTTGGGCCCAAGCTCCATAATGTTGTACTCGCCGGGGAAGAGGAAGAAGGTTACTTTCAGCTGTCCATCGATGTCGGTGGTGCGGGCCGAGCCTTTAATCTGTTTCCAGCGCCCCTTTTTCATCCCTTCGTTGAGCACCTCTATTTTGCCGTTGGGGAGCAGGGTGTAGGTAGCTTTGACGTGGCTCATACCCTTTTCAAAGAAGTGGGGTTTGCGTACAAGCTCATACCACGAGCCGGCGTAGCGGCCCAAATCAACTTTACCTACGGTGGAGTTGTCCACCTGCTTGCGTCCTGCCGAGCAGGTGGTAAGCATCAGTAGCGAAAAGCCACCGATGACCATTGCGATTGAGAGAATCATTCGACTATTCATACGGAGAAAAAATTTGTGTGTGTGAACTACCTAAACCTCGCCTCAAAATGAGTGCCAAGAGGCAAATGGGCAAAAATTTTGCTGCTCTCGCCAAAAAATCTTACCTTCGCATATTGTATGATATAGCAACCCCATATTTTCGACTCTTAACCTATGGCAATACTCTACGACAACCTCATCTTTGGCCCTATACGATCGCGTCGCTTGGGTCTTTCGTTGGGCATCAACCTGCTCCCGGTGGATTGTAAACTCTGCTCGTTCAACTGCATCTACTGCGAGTGTGGTTGGACTCTGGGCGGCCAGAAGCCCCGATTCAACGACAAAAAGGCCGTACTGGCAATGCTCGAAGTGGTGCTCTCGGAGATGGTCGAGGCAGGCACTCCTCCCGATGTGCTAACCTTTGCCGGCAACGGCGAGCCTACGATGCACCCCGACTTTGAGGAGATTGTCGATGGCGTTGTTGCCTTGCGCGATAGGCTTGCTCCCTCGGCTAAGGTGTCGGTGCTAACCAACGCCACAATGCTCCACCGCGAGAGTGTGCGTAGGGCTTTGGGGAGGGTCGATAACCCTATTTTGAAACTCGATTCGGCCTTCGACGCCACCGCACAGCTCATCGACAAACCTTTGGGCAACTACTCAATAAGGGAGGTTGTTGAGCAGATGAAACTCTTTAAGGGGGAGTGTATCGTTCAGACTATGTTCCTCAGAGGCGAGTTTGAGGGTCAAAGGGTCGATAATACCACACCCGAGGAGGTGGAGGCGTGGCTCAGGTTGGTGGAGGAGATTGCTCCACGCAGCGTTATGGTCTATACTATCGACCGCGACACCCCTGCGCCCAACTTGGAGAAAGTACCTGTGGAGGAGCTTAGGGCCATAGCCGAGAGAGTGCGTGCGTTGGGTATTGAGTGCAGCGTAGCGGGCTAAACCGTGTTAGAATTGAAAATTGAAAATTGCGAGTAAGCGAGAGCAGAGGCCGCTTGTGGACTTTGCCGAGCGAAAGCAATTAAAAGACTCCGTAGGAGGATTAAAATTGAAAATTATGGTGCGACAAAGTCGCAGTATTATATTTCTGATTTTCAAGCTCTATAAGCACACGCTCTAACACAAGCGATACGCAGTATCGCATAAAAATTTTTGGGCGACTTTTTATAAAAAGTCGCAGAAAAAAGAGAAAGAAAATGATAACCGTTGAACAAATAAAAGAGCTTATTGAGAGGCGCAATGCCCTCTATCGTTACTTGGCGGTGGAGGACAAGCGCATAGCCCACGAGGAGGAGCAGCTCAAAACCACCGCTCCCAACTTTTGGGACAACCCCGAGGAGGCCGAGCGACAACTCAAAAAGGTGGCCACGATAAAGAGTTGGATTGATGCCTACGACCAACTCTCAGCCTTGGTTGATGACTTGGAGGTTGTGGCTGAGTTTGTGCGCGAGGGCGGAGCTACCGAGGCCGAGCTGGATGCACACTACGCCCGCACACTTGAAGCCACCGAGGAGTTGGAGATGAGAAATATGTTGCGTAGCGAGGAGGACAAGCTCGGGGCTATTGTCGATATCAACTCAGGTGCGGGTGGCACCGAGAGCCTCGACTGGGCCTCGATGTTGATGAGGATGTACACTCGTTGGGGCGAGCGCAATGGCTACAAGGTGAGGATTGCCGACTTTCAGGCCGGCGAGGAGGTGGGTGTCAAGTCGGCCACACTGCTCTTTGAGGGCGACTATGCCTATGGCTACCTGAAAAGCGAGAGTGGCGTGCATCGTATGGTGCGCCTCTCCCCCTTCAATGCCAACAACAAGCGCCAGACAACCTTTGCATCGGTCTTTGTTTCGCCTGCCGTAGATGACACCATCGAGATAAACATCAACCCTGCCGACTACGAGTGGGACACCTATCGCAGTAGCGGTGCGGGCGGTCAGAATGTCAATAAGGTGGAGACGGGCGTACGCCTACGCTACCACGGCAAAGACCCCGATACGGGCGAGGCGGTGGAGTTTCTGATTGAGAACACCGAGACCCGCTCACAACTTATGAACCGCGAAAACGCCCTGCGCATCCTGCGCTCGAAGCTCTACCAGAGGGAGCTTGACAAACGTATGGCACTCCAAAACGAACTCGAAAAGGGCAAGAAACGCATCGAATGGGGCTCGCAGATTCGCTCCTATGTGTTCGACGACCGCCGTGTCAAGGACCATCGCACCGGCCACCAGACCTCGGCTGTGGAGTCGGTTATGGATGGCGAGATAGACGACTTCATCAAGGCCTACCTGATGCAACAAGAGTAGTAGGGCTGCAAACAAAAGGGGCTATTGTGAGTTTCCCAACTTTTCCCACATTTCCTTCTCCCACAAAATATCCTCTTCGCTCATCCAAGAGAAGTCCTCTGCATACTGACCATTGACTTTTGCAATAGCAATGCCCGAGAGACGTTCCGCATACCCACTATTCCAACTATTGCGCACACGCTCTTTAACTAACAACAACAATCCGTCAAACTGCTCTGAGGGCGTACTCTTAGGCGCAATTTGGTAGTGGTGGCTTACGCAGCCCTGCGAAGCCCATTGCTCCATTGACATCCATTGCCCCAATCCTTCTTCGGGCAACAAGTCACCCTCGGGAAAACTAAAATAAGGAGGCCAATTCTTAATCAAAAACATATCGGCCAACTCTTCTCCCGCAGGACGTCCCCAGAGTGTACGGTTCGCAATAATCGACAAATTGGAAAATTGTGAAAACTCAAACACAAGTCCTGAATCTTTGTAGTCGGAGTTTTTCCATTGCTCCTCCATTTTTTCTACGAGAGTTCTATTCTTCTCTCCCCAATAGGTAGCATATGGGTTGTAATTGGGATCGCCACCAGTGTTAAGTATATGGGCAACAATAAGCCGAATATCCTCAAGCTGCTCGCCCGTATGTTTTAGCTCAACATACACAGATGCGCTTGCGTCGTTAAATACAACAAAATCCCAATGAGGCATCTTATCCACATCTTTCTTGCAACCCGTGGCCACTATCGCCATAATAGCTACAACAAAACAAGTTAGTAATCTTTTCATAACTAAATCTGCTCAAAATTGTATAACATTGCTGCCTCGTAATCATATTGACCTCACAGCCTTGCTTGCAGATAACTCCGTATTATCGGTAAACTTAAATCGAACAGAGAATACTATTTCGTCGTATTGTTCGTCGGGACATCCCACAAGATTGAAAACATACCCCCAAGGAACGATATTGTTGTAAAGCGAACTATCATCCATACTTAGCACCTCTTTCACTTGATTGTTTAGATCAATTATGCCATCGGGATAGGAAATGTGGTAGAAGGCGTATTGACTTATACTGCAAGTAAAGTACTCATTGAGCGATTCGCCAGCAGCGACGCCAAACAACTCTTTATCGGCAACAATTGTCATCTCTTCAAGAGCTGCATAAGCACCAAATATTGTCACTGAATTGGGGTGCTTTTCGCGCAAACGTTGCTCAGAGTCCACCAAATTGACTCTCACGTCATAGGGAAGCATATCCCCTTCTTTTAGCTCAAAAGAAGCTGCAATCTTGAAACCCGACAAACTTGAAGACTCTATTTGAGAGGAATCCGTCGTGGTATCAATAATCACCTCATCTCCAATATTATAGACAATAACGGAAGACAAAACAGGGCTATTATTCACTTCGGACTTCGGGTCGTCATTCGGCCTATCACACGAAGCAAACAACACAGATATTAGTGTTGTTATAATCATCAATTTGTTCGTCATAACTAATCTACTTTTGAAAAATCATACAGTATATTAACATTAGAATCATATGGGCCATTGGAGGAAGATGTGGGAGCGCTATACACACTCGCATACCAACCATCGGAAGATCCATTCCACCCCCAATTCATATGTACTAAATTGTTTGCACTATTCGTATAGTAAGAATCCTCGTAACCAGTTGCGTTTTCTTTTGTTATAGACAACAAACTGGTTTGATCCATAAGTAATCGAGTGATAATATAATACTTTCTAATTGTGTAGTTGGAAATATTATATCCATCAACAATCCAAGCATGCCCTCCTGTATCAGAAGTTCCTCGCACCATAACAGGCATTTGTCTATTTGTTAATTGCGATACCATTGATGTCTCGTTATATACTTCGTGATTACAATTAATACCTAATGGAAGAAACAAATAATTACGAGTATTTGTAAAATTTGAGGATGAACTTTTACCATAATCCGTTTTTATAACATCGCCAACATCCGCTAATAACGCTGCGGTATATTGCCTTCTAATCTCATCAGAATCAGCGACGGATTTTGCCATATTACTCCATAACTCCGTAGATGGGCCGTTTCGTGTCATTGTATAATTCAAAGTGTCTCCTTCGCATTGTATTGATTCGTATGAAACAATTGTTAAATTTAATTTATTCCTTAAATAATACAGCATTTGACCTGCCGCTACTGCACCACAACCAACGGCAGCGTTAGGGCTATTCGATAAATTATTATACTTAGGACAATACATATTCCAAGGACTTCCCTGCCCCCAAGATGTTTGTATATAAGGACCATAGTATATATTATTAGTAAAGGACTCTTGCAAATGTGGCAAATAGTATTTGCGCAAGGGCATTAGAGTTGTGTCTATCGGCTCCAACGGCCCGGGAGTAGGGATAAGTATTTCACCTCGCGAGTTTTGTTGTTGAGTGGGGCTGATGGCATTCCAGAAGGCCACGTTTTGCTCCTCGTCGTCTGCTTTGTCTGACTCTTCCTTCGATGCGGTAGTGGCTGTGGCTACGGCGCTATCGCCAGTTCTTTGGCGCGTTTGCAGCACACCACTGGCCAACATATTCATCCAAAACTTCATCGGCTCATTGTCGCAATCCATCGTAAAAGCTCCCTCGTCGCCATAGGCAAGTGTGGGCTGTACTCGTTTGTCGGCCGACACAACCTCCCAACCCTTCTCGTAGTTGAGTATGTAGAACAATGTCTGCGAAGAGTCGAAACCATAGGATTTTACCTCCTTAACAGTAAGGTTAGGTTGTTTGGTCGCACTACGACGATAACGAACATAATTTTCGAGGTCGGCCTCCGACACAAAATAGTTCTGGTCGAGAGCCTCGCCATCGTAGGTCTCGGCTCGGGTCTCTACATTCAAAACAATAGGGGTCTCAATGGGGCTTGCCATCTTCGACAACTCTTCGGGTAGTTCATTGTACGAACAAGCCACTACGCCCACTATTGTGAATAATAATAGTAATAGGTGTTGTAATCGTTTCATAGCTCAGTGGATTTGATTAGTGTACGATTGTTTCTTGTCCGAGTGAGTGACGCAGCGCGGACCGAGCTACGCGGCGTGGACGTAGCAACTTTTGGGGCTACGCCACGCCGAAGATGTGCAGAATCTCCATAGGCTCAAAAATAGGGGTTTCGGTTTTTGCAAATTTAACAACGCTGTTAAATAAAAACAAATTTTTTGCCGTTATTTTTGACTCATCGCGAGTTTGTAACTACTTGATAATCAGATACCATTTTCAACTATTCTTTCCCACTACACTCATCGTTGGGTTATGTTGCTGATTATCAAGCAGTTGCAAATAGGCCGTATTGGGGTGGTTTGAGGGGGTGTCAGTTTTGGGTAATTTTGGGGGCTGTAAAAAGAGCAAAAAAAGTGGATTGAAGAGGCTATTGGCAACCCCCAAAATAGGGGTTAATGAGTTGATTGTGTGCGCAGTAGCCTCTTAGCCCCAAAAAGCAAAAAAGTGGATTGCCTCCACCCCCAAACGTACCTTGTTTTTTGGCAAAAAGGCCCAATAGACAAAAAAAATAGGGCTTTGAAAAAGCCCTTAACACAATGTTGAAATTTGGAGGGCAAGCCCTCATTTGTTAGTGGAGTTCTACCCAAAGAATTGCCGTATTGTTGCGCTAAATCGTGCCACTCACGTTAAATCTTACCCGACGAGCGGAAACTATACGACCCTCCCCCGCGCGCAATGATAATGTGGTCCAATAGCCTCACATCGAAGAGCGCTGCCGCCTCCTGCAATCGAGCGGTGAAAGCCTCGTCCTCGCCACTTGGCTCGGCGGCACCCGAGGGGTGGTTGTGAACAACAATGATGGCTGTGGCAACGAGGTTCAGAGCGTGGCGCAAAATCAGCTTGCAGTCGGCAATGAGCGACGTTGTACCACCAACCGATATGCGACGCCTATCGAGCACCCTATTGGAGCTGGCCAAATAGAGCACCCACAGCTCCTCGTGGTCGAGAGAGGCGATTATGGGCGCCATAAGCGAGGTCACATCGTTGCGGTCACGCACATAGGTGGCCTCCTCGCCCTCGGCCACAAGCACCCTGCGACCAATCTCCAAGGCTGCCGCCACCCTCATAGCTCGCTCCATACCTATGCCCTCGCTGCGACGCAACTCCGCCAGTGTCATCTGCGACAGTCCCACAAGCGACCCCGCCCCTTCGAGTAGAGCCTCGGCAGTCTGTATGCTCTCCTCACCCTTCTTGGGGGCAAGCACAAGGCTCAACAGCTCGGCATCGCTGAGGTTTTCTACTCCTCGCGCCACCAAGCGGTCATAGACCTCTTTGTCGGTAGTCAGTTTCACGGCTATATGGATTTATATGGGTTAGTCTTTGGCTCGTCGGTCAGCTGCTCGATGACTCCTATTGACTCTTGTCGGCCAAGTGGTCGTAGCGGTCCAAGATGAAGTCGCCCATCTCGTCACCAAGCAGGCTCAGCGCATTCTGCGAGGCCTCCTGTTCGGCATCCTTCTTGGTGGAGCCACGTCCGCATCCGAGTGCCATATCGTCTATATAGGCACGCGAGATAAACAGTGGCATAGGGCCCTCGTGCTCGCCATCGGCCTCGGTGTGGAAACGGATTGTGCGTTTGCTCCTCTGACACCACTCTATAAGGCGACTCTTATGGTCGGTCTCTTGGTGGGTCAGGTAGTCCATATCGACAAAACGAGGCAAAAGCTCGTTAATCACAATCCTATTGGCCACATTGTAGCCCTTGTCGAGGTAGATAGCACCTATAAGAGCCTCGAAGCAGTCGCCAAAGATATGTTTCTGGGCGCTATTGCCCGTAGGGTTGAATACAACCATCTTGTCGAGCCCCAACTGTTCGGCTAGGCGATTGAGCGACTGGCGGCTGACTATCTTGGCGCGTGTCTTGGTGAGGAATCCCTCCGACTCGTGGGGGTATTCAATAAAGAGGTAGTCCGAGGTTATGGCCTCCAACACCGCATCGCCCAAAAACTCCAAACGCTCGTTGTTGATGCTCTCGCCACCCTCGACCTTCACCGAAGCCGAACGATGGATGAGCGCCAACTTATAAAGCTCAACATTGTCGGGCGTGATACCCAAAATCTTGTAGAAGGCACGATAGTACTCCCTATCTGCCCCCCACGCGCGATGCACTAAGCGACTAATTGCTCCCACTGGAAATTATCTGTTTTTCTTAACTGTTTCTATACTAATTACTCTCTTTATGACGGCCCACACTACTCGCCCTCGTGGTACTTCCTCAGGATAACCGTTGAGTTCTGACCACCAAAACCAAATGTGTTGCTCAGTGCATACTCAATATCCCTCTGCTGGGCCACGTCGCGAGTAAGGTTGAAACGCTCGTCGATGGCGGGGTCGAGCTCCTCGATGTTGATTGTTGGGGGTACAAGACTCTTGGTGATGGCCATAACCACAGCCAGTACCTCAATAGCACCCGCAGCACCCAACAAGTGACCAGTCATCGACTTGGTGGAGCTGATGTTCATCTTGTAGGCGTGGTCGCCAAAACACTTTACAATACCCTTCAACTCGGCCAAGTCGCCCAGAGGGGTCGAGGTACCGTGGGTGTTGATGTAGTCAACCTTATCGGGGGTAATGCCTGCATCCTCCAACGCCATAGTCATACAGTGGCAAGCGCCCTCGCCCTCGGGCTCGGGAGCGGTAACGTGGTGGGCGTCGGAGCTAACTCCACAACCCACAATCTCGGCGTAGATGTGTGCGCCACGAGCCAGAGCGTGCTCCAACTCCTCAATAACAAGCGCACCTCCACCCTCGCCCATAACAAAACCGTCGCGGTTTTTATCATAAGGACGCGAAGCTCTCTTAGGGTCGTCGTTGCGGGTCGAGAGGGCCATCATCGAATTGAAGCTGCCAATGCCCACTACCGACACAGCACCCTCCGAGCCACCCGTAACCATCACATCGGCCCTACCCAGACGAATCTGATCGACAGCCGACACAATAGAGTGGGTGCTCGACGAGCAAGCCGAAACGGTGCTAAAACCCGGACCGCGATAGCCATATTTGAGCGAAATGTGACCTGCGGCCATATTGGGCAACATCTTCAATATGAGGAAGGGGCTAAATCGTGGAGTCTGACTCTCGCTCGTGCAGAAGGCTGCAACCTCATCATACATTGCATTGATACCGCCAATACCTGCACCCCAAATTACACCAACCCTCTTTTTATCCAACTCACACTCCTCCAAACGAGCATCCTTAATGGCCTCATCGGCGGAGATTAGGGCGTACTGAGTAAATGCGTCAAGCTTACGCGCCTCCTTACGCTCAAAGTAATCCTCGCTGCGGTAGTCCTTAATCTCGGCAGCAAACTTGGTCTTTGTGTTGGAGCTATCGAAGCTCTTTACGGTATCCACTCCGCTCACACCTGTGGCCAGCGCCTCCCAATACTCGGCCACATTGTGACCCAAAGGATTGATTGTTCCAATACCCGTAATTACCACTCTTCTACGTTCCATAACTATTCTGCAATTTTAGTTTTACCTTAGTGTTAGAATAGAATTGCCCACACAATTGCCTATACTTTCTAAAAGAAAAAGTGAGGTAAAATAGCTTTACCTCACTCAATATACTCTGTTGAGTCCGGGAGCGCGATAAAACTATTTTGCGTGCTCCTCAACATACTTGATGGCGTCGCCAACGGTCGAGATTTTCTCTGCTGCCTCATCGGGAATCTCCAAACCAAACTCCTCCTCAAAGGCCATAATAAGTTCTACTGTATCAAGCGAATCTGCACCCAAGTCGTTAGCAAAGCTTGCCTCGGGGGTGATATTCTTAACATCCTGATTAAGTCTGTCCTTGATAATCTCAACTACTTTCTGAGCAATTTCCGACATAATTTATAAGTTTAAGTTTAACATATTGTGTGGCAATTTCACTCTTCGCCCGAAAGCGAAAATCGTTACAAATATAATACTTTTTCCCGAAACACACGCTTTTTGGCAACTTTTTTGCACCCTGTCAGTCGGGGTATAAGCCTATTAAATTGATTTGGTGGCACTTAGCATTGTGGCCAAACAACCATTTTTCACCCCTTCCACAACCACTCTGTGCATCCCATTTACGCTTTTTCGCAAAAAACAGACCACAAATTTGTCCATCACACCAAATTTCACTACCTTCACACTCAGAAATATCAACCTAAAAACACAATAATCTATGAAACTCTTACTCATAAGCAACTCCACCAATGCAGGTGAGGAGTATCTGAGGTATCCACTCGAACAAATCAAAGAACATCTTGCAGGTGTAAAAGAGGTGGCCTTCGTTCCCTACGCAGGCGTGACCTTCTCCTACGACGAGTACGAAGCCAAAGTGCAGGCCCGATTGAGCGAAATTGGCATCCGTGTGCGCTCCGTACACCACGCCGCATCGCCCGCCGAAGCTATCGAGGCTGCCGAGGCCATTGTTGTCGGCGGTGGCAACACCTTCCACCTCGTGAAGAATATGCACGAGCACGGACTTATGGAGGCTATCCTCCGCAAGCTCAATGCCGGCACACCCTATGTTGGTTGGAGTGCAGGTAGCAATGTGGCTTGCCCCACCCTCTGCACCACCAACGATATGCCCATCGTGCAACCCGCATCGTTTAGCGCTATTGGCGCCATCCCCTTCCAAATCAACCCCCACTACCTCGACGCCAACCCCGAGGGTCACGCTGGCGAAACCCGCGAGCAGCGCATCGCCGAGTATGTTGTGGCCAACCCAACAATGTGGGTTGTGGGCCTGAGAGAGGGATGTATGCTCCGCTATGTCGATGGCCAACTCTCGCTCATCGGTCCCCGACCTATGCGCATCTTCCGCTATGGCATTGAGCCCTACGAGGTTAAGGCTGGCGACAACCTCGACTTCTTGTTGGGCAAGTAGTCCTGCATAACTCCACACTCTATCCCACCCCTTATGGCCGACACGCTACGCATAGGCGCCGAAGGCGAAAAAGCAGCTTTGGAGTGGTTGCGCCAAAATGGCTACCTTATAGCCGAGCGCAACTGGCGTAGTGCGCCCCACGAGTTGGACATTGTGGCCACCACAAGCGACGGCCACTACCATTTTGTGGAGGTCAAAACACGCCACGCAGGGGGACTTACGACGCCTCGCGATGCGATGACTCGCAAGAAGATTGGCAGCCTCGTTAAGGCCGCCAACCACTATATCGCATCCAACAGCATCACGGCTGAGTGTTGGATAGACTTTATTGGTGTCACCGCCCACGACGACGGCACTATGGATGTGGAGTTCATCCCCGATGTGGCCAACCAACACTGGTAAAACAACGACGACCGTCAATAGACGACAGACGACCGACTACCGACTACTGACAACTGATAACTACCCTAAGGGGCTTTAAGGTGTAATAGGGCTTATACGCCCTATTCCCTAAATTCCCTAACCTCACTAAATCCCCTAAACTCTCTATCCCCCAACCAATTTTGAATTTTGAATTTTGAATTGAAAAACGCGGGTATCTTTTTTAATACCCGCGTTTTTTGTGCCCCTACTTCTGCGCTAGGACTGAGAGGACTGGGAGGCGTGGGAGGACTGAGAGGACTGAGAGAACTGAGAACAACCCAGTAAACCCAGTGAACGCAGGGAACCCAGTGAACCCAGTGAACCCAGTAAACCCAGCCAATA
>JAGBVY010000081.1 GCA_017630115.1 Tidjanibacter sp.
CCGGGGCCCGCTCAGCGGGCAGGAGATGTCGGCCGAGGTGCACACCATCATACCCATCCTATCGCACAGCGAGTAGAAGGAGTCGCTGCGTGGACGTGCCACAAAGAGTAGGTTGTAGCCCTCCTTTTGGAGCTGGCCTATTACCCTCTCTTCCTCTTCGGTGGGGGTGTCGGTGGGGAATAGGGTGGCTGTAATGGTCTGCTTGTCGCCGTTGAGCACAAGATGGCCATCCACAACCTCCACGGTGCGGAAACCTATCTGTGTGGAGGTAAACTCCTTGATTCGATTTTCGTGACGTGTGTAGATAATCAGCTTGTAGAGGTTGGCCTCCTTGGGACTCCAACTCTTTATGGCCGGTATGCGTGCGTGAAAATTGACCGTATCGCGCGAGAGCATACGGGTGGTTAACTCCTTGTTGGCGCTACTAACCATCTTGCCCTCAGGGTCGTAGAGCTCGTAGTAGATGTTGTAGTCTTTGCTATTGAGCATAAAGCTCTGCATCACAACGCCCAAACTCAGCAGACCGTCGCCCTGCTTGTTGAAGCGGGTTGCAACAATAGCATCGGCCACAGCCACGCGGGGTGGGGTGAGTAGTGTTGCACGCTCAAACGAGGGGGTGCTATTCTCTTCAACCTCAATAGCTTGCGCGGCGTAGTTGCGATGAACGCAGATAGATATGGTGTTGTTGTTTGGCACGAGCTTCTTCGTTAGGTCAAACTCCGAGCGTCCTTTAGCTGAGGCGTTGTAGCCCACCTCCTTGTCGTTCACCAAAATGCTGATTGCTCCCGTGGCGCCCTCTACTCGCAGTACAATCTGCTTGTCGTCGTAGCGGTAGTTGCGTTTGAAACGTGTGGTGTAGCGCACCCCCTCGGCCAGCGAATCGACCTGCCACGAGGTTAGTGGCTGCATTAGTGACGATTGTTTGCCATTGTTTAGCTCCTCGCGTGAGGCGTAGCAGTCGAGAGCGCTGCGTGGGCCGAGCAGCCCCGAGTCGGTATTTTCGGGCGAGCCGAGAGCTATGGTGGCGGGTTCGGTGGGCTCTGTCTGAGCCGATAGTGTGGTTGCGCCCAGAGCATAGAGAGCGCAAAGAAGGAGTGCTATGTGTTTCATACGAAAAATTATTGCTATCTTTGACCTCGTAAAAGTACACTTTTTTTTGAGAGATAACCCAAAATATGCCGATTTAATCTTCCCTCCCCACTCTCTGCGATGCAGAACTACTGCCGAGGGGGTGGTTCAGGTGTGGGTGGCCAGCCGACAGCGTTGGTTGGTGCTTACCCCCGAGGAGGAGGTGCGTCGTAGGGTGGTGCGCTACCTTACGACGAGGCTCGCTGTGCCCGCCTCGCTGATTGTTGAGGAACATCTTGTCTTGCTCAATGGTCAGCCACAGAGGGCCGACATTGTTGTCTTCGACCCTTCGCTCCGACCGTGGCTTGTTGTGGAGTGCAAGTCGCCCGATGTGCCACTTGGAAGCGAGGTGCTCGACCAAGTGGTGCGCTACAATTCGGTGCTTGGTGCCTCTCAGGTGGTCATTACCAATGGCCTTGAAGTCGAGGCCTACTCCCTAACGAGCAAGGGTACTTATGCCCCTTGCGACTTCCCATTGCCTTAGTCTGTGTGGCTCTCTTATGCACCCTGCTTGGTGTGCCTAACAAAAGCCGTCGAGCTTCGACATAATGTTGTCCGAGAGGGTGTCGATTGCGCTTGTAACCTCTTCGACAGCCTCTTTGAGGCGGTCTATCTCGGTTAGTGGTGCCATCTCGCCGTAGCCCTCGTAGGGTCTTACGAAGAGGTAATTGACGCCACCATCACTCCACAATACATTGTCAATGTAGTAGATGTCGCTGTAATCTTCGGGAGCGTCGTCGGTTGATTTCACAAGCGAGCCAACCATAGGCACTGCGCTGAGCGATATGGTAGCTCCAATTTTCCAACCTTCGGTGTAGTGTATGAGTGTAAAGTGTATCAAATTGAAAGTTGAATAATTTTGACATAGGTCGTTAGACCTTCGACGTTAGACGTTAGACAAAAAATAGATTAGGCCCCTCGGAGTGAGGGGCCTAATCTATTTTATTAGTGGCAGTGGCCGCCCTCGCAACCATCGTCGCAGTTACCCTCGCAACCGCAGCCCTCTTCGCCGCAGCCGCAACCACACGAGTGGGGATAGTCGTCGTCGGTGGCCTCCCTAACCTCTACAACCTCACCCTCGAAGTTGAGGGTCTTGTCGGCCATAGGGTGGTTGAAGTCCATCTTGACAGCCTCGTCGGTAACCTCCACAACAACACCAACTACGGGCTGACCCATCTGAGTCATCATAGGAATCTGGTTGCCAATAGTGAGAAGGCCCTCCTCAATCTGACCGTTAATCTCGAAAGCGGCTTTGGGTACGTCGATAACCATATTGGGGTTCTTCACACCGTAGCCCTCCTCGGGCGAGAGGGTGAAGGAGTATTTGTCGCCTGCTTCAAGGTCAAGAAGATACTCCTCAAATTTGGGCAGGAGCATACCGATGCCATATACAAATTTCAAAGGTGCCTCTTTGGTAGCTTGGTCGGCAATTTTGCCGTCAACAGTAAGGGTGTAGCTGATAGCTACGAATTTTTCTTGTGCAATTTTCATCTTACAAAAATTTCTATTTAAGTTTATGTTTCAAACGTATTTTGTGGCTCTTTTATTGTGGCCCTACTTCAAGGGGTTGATAAGCTGCAACATATACTCGTCGAGCCAGTCGGTGGTGGTCCTTACCCACTCCTTTTTCAGTCCCACAACGCTGAAATCTTTGCTACGGAAGAGGTTTAGCGAGCGGGTGTTGTTGGAGAGGATGTTGCAGTAGAGCTGGTTGAGGCCCAAGATTTGGAACGAGTAGCGTATTAGAGCCTGCAATGCGCTCGAAGCGTAGCCCTGTCCCTCGTCGTCTTTATCGTAGATGAGTACACCAACGCCTGCCCTATGGTTGTAGGGGTCGATGTCGAAGAGGTCGATAGCTCCAACAGGACGGCCCGAGGTCTTCGACTCAATCACAAGCCTCATCTGACGAGTCTCGTAGATGTCATATTTCTGATTCTCAATAAAACGGCGCAATATGTACTTCGAGAATGGGGCTACCGTGCCGCTCATCTTCCACACGCGGGGATCGTTCTCCCAACGGTAGAGGATGTCTATGTCCTCAGGCTCTAAGGCACGCAGCTTTATAATATCTGTTTCCAGTGCGTTCATAGGAGTTTTCTCTGTTTGGGAGTCTGTTTACAATCCGATAACTTTGTTTCTGATGAGCATAGCTGCACCAAGTGCACCTGCATCGGCCCCCATTTGCGAAAGCCTAAATTGGGTGTCCTTATAGACCAAACTCATTGAGTATTTGTTGGTTGCCGACTTTAAGGGCAGCATAAGGTAGTCGCCCGCCTGCGCCAAGTTACCACCGATGATTACAAGCTCGGGGTTGAAGATGTTTATCAGGAAGGCAATACTCTTGCCAATCTTCTCGCCCGCCTCCTCAATCAGCTCAATCGAGAGGTTGTCGTCGTTCTTGGCTGCTGCGATGATGTCGTCAATATGGATGCTCTCGCCTGCGGCCCACTTATCCCTAAGGATAGTGTTTACGCCCGAGGCAATCTGTGCTGCCATCTTGTTTTCGATTGCAATACCGCTCACCTCCGTTTCTAAGCACCCTTTTTTGCCACACGAGCAGATTATTTCGTTGTTGAAGAAGGGGGTGTGGCCAAATTCGCCCGCAAAACCACTCTTGCCATAGTAGAGCTTACCATCGGCTATAATACCGATAGCCACGCCCTTGCCGATGTGCAGATAGAGCATATTCTTCTCGCTCACCGAGTCGCCGGAGTAGTACTCTGCAAAGCAACGAGCACGAGTGTCGTTCTCAACCAAAACGTTCATACCCGTAGCCTCCTCAATGTTTTCTTTGAGCGACTTGCCGCTACCGGTGAAGAACATATAGCTGTGGCCCGTGGCGGGATTTACTCGGCCGGCAATACATACACCCATACCTATAATCTTATTGCGCTCAATGCCGCAGTTGTCGAGGAAATTATTTATGATAGAGCAAAGCTCCCTCAAACAAGCTTCGTCGTCGGAGAGGGTGAAGGGGGTGTGGATGTGCGATGTTATGACGTTGTTTTTTAGGTCGGTAACAAGCATACAGATATGATCACGACCGATATCCACTCCGGTGAAGTATATGGCCGTATTGGCCAGACCGAAGATGTTGGGTCGCCTACCGCCGGCGGTCTCCACCTTGCCATTGTCAATGACAACGCCCTCTTCCACCAATTCGCCCACGAGCTTAGTCATTGTGGGCACACTGATGTGGAGAGCCTTTGTGAGTTCCGCAAGGGTGCACCTACCATTGACAGCCATATGTGCAATGATACTCTGCTTTATGAGGACGTTCTTGTGCGAAACGCCTTTGAGAGTATCTCCACCGAGCTGATAGAAGAAATCTTTAAGAAGTGCCATCGCGAATTTATATCAAAATTTATTTCCAACCACAAAGATAGATATTTTTTTTAATAACCCCCAATAGTTATTAAATTTTTTCAAAATTTTCTTCAAATTTTTTATAAAACAAGGGGTTGTTGGATGAAAAAATGTAAAAACTGCGATATTATTTTTAATAACGACTAACGCC
>JAGBVY010000005.1 GCA_017630115.1 Tidjanibacter sp.
GTGTTGTGAACGACTACTGCTGTTTATTGTAGGAGAGTAGTATTATAATAGTGGAGGCACGGGTGTGGGTGGTGAGTTTTTCGGGTGAAAGTGTTTGAATTGCCATTTAATTCGTATCTTTGCACAGATGGCACATGGGTAGCCTCTTGGGGTCAGAAAATCAACTCATTGAAGAAACATTATTAGAGTAAAGATTAGCAATATGAATTTCAAACCACTATTCCAACTATTGGGGGCGGCTGCAATGACGCTCTCAGCACTCCTTTGTGTGCAGTGTACTCCCAAGCAAGATTTTGCCCTTGGCAACGGCGCAACGGTCATTCCGATGACCATTAAGCAAGGTACAACAACCCACTACCTGACCGACTACTATCCACAATGGGAGGGAGCAACGGCTCTCACAAGCGACGACGAGCGACTCCTGCTTGCCCCCTCAACCGACAACTGGGAGCAATTTACAATCACAACCCAGAGCAATGTGCTCGTCTCAACCATCGACGTATGGCACGCCGAGGAGAAGCTCTCCATCGTAGTGCTTGGTGGTCCTCGCGACACCGAGGGTAGCTATATGTCCTCGACCGAGGCCAAGCGTGGCACCATCACCATTGTTGCCACAAAGCCCGTAGTGGAGGCTGTGGCTATGTGGCAGAACGAGGAGGTGGACAATGTGAAAATTGTGGGCAACACCATTGAGGTAGAGATACCTACCGTAGCCAAGAGCCACCAGCGCTCGCACATTAGAGTTTTTGCGGCCTCGGCCGATGGTCGTTTCAACGACGTGCTTCTACCCTTGGAGTATGGCAAGGTGGTTTGGGATGCCGACGATATTCGTCGTCAGGATTTCCAGTCGCAGATTCTCTACTCGCTGATGATTGACCGTTTCAAAAATGGCTCTACCGCCAACGACTGGAAGTTGAACTCCCCTGAGGTATTGGATAAGGTCGATTATCAGGGTGGCGACATTGTGGGTATAACCCAGAAGATTGAGGATGGTTTCTTCTCCGACCTCGGTATCACCACCATTTGGATTTCGCCCATCACCCAGAATCCCTACGATGCGTGGGGTCAGAACCGCAATCCCGACACCAAATTCTCGGGCTATCACGGCTATTGGCCCATTTTCAGCACTGTTGTCGATAAGCGTTTCGGCACCGACGAGGAGCTTCGCGCGATGCTCTCTACGGCTCACGACGACGAACTGAACGTCATCCTCGACTATGTGGCCAACCACCTCCACATCGACTCTCCTGTGCTGAAAGAGCACCCCGACTGGACCACCGAACTCATGTTGCCCGATGGTCGCAAAAATATCGGTCTGTGGGATGGCGAAACACGCCTTACCACTTGGTTTGACGAGCATATCCCCACTCTCGACACACGTCGCGAGGAGGTGTGTGAGCCTATGACCGACTCGGCCTTGCACTGGGTACGCAAATTCGATTTCGATGGTTTCCGCCACGACGCTTGCAAGCATATCCCTCTGAACTACTGGCGTATGCTCACTCATAAGATGAAATCCTCTATGCCCGAGCGTCAGCTTTGGCAGATTGGCGAGACCTATGGCGATGTGGAGCTCATTGGTTCGTATGTTAAGAGTGGTATGATTGACGCCCAGTTTGACTTCAACCTCTACCACACTTCGCGCGATGTCATCATCGACGAGAGTCGCTCAATGCGCGACATCGCCGCTGCTGTTGAGCAGGCCGAGGCCGCCTATGGCTCCCACCACACTATGGGCAACATCACCGGCAACCACGACAAACCCCGTTTCTTATCGTTGGCTGGTGGCGATATGTCGCTCTGGTGTCCCGACGATAAAGCCGAGGGCTGGCATCGCAAGGTGGGCGTGGGCGACAACGTCAAGGGCTATGCTCGCTTGTCGCTCTTGAAGGCTATCATCTCCACTGTTCCGGGTGTACCTTGTGTATATCAGGGCGATGAGTATGGCATACCCGGTGCCAACGACCCCGACAACCGCTATATGATGGAGTTTGAGGGCTACAACGAGTTCCAACAGAAGGAACTTGCCGCCACGAAGGCTATGTTTAAGTATCGCCGCGCCTCAATGGCTCTGATGTATGGCGACTATCGCACCCTTTATGTAGATGACGACGTATATGTATTTATGCGTCACTATATGGGCCAGTGGGCTGTTGTCGCTCTGAATGTGCGCCCCGACGCTCGCAAGGTGGAGGTGACTTTGCCTGAGTTTGTTAAAGCCACTGGTGCCGATGTAGCTTTGGCAGCCGAGGGTGGCAAGGTGAGCTTTGCCGATGGCAACCTTACCATCGACATTCCCGCCTACGGATATGTTATTGTAAATGAGTAATCCAAAAATATCAACAAATCACTATGAAAAAACTGTTTACATTGGTCGCTCTGTTTGCGACTTTGCTAGGTTGCATTGGTTGCAACAACGAGAGTCCCGAGGCTTTCGACAAATTTAATTCTGTTGTCTATGAGCTCAACGTGCGTCAGGCAACCGAGGAGGGTACATTTGCTGCTGCCGAGGCCTACCTGCCCGAGTTGAAGGCTATGGGTGTGGACATCGTGTGGCTTATGCCCATCAGCCCCATTGGTATTGAGGCTCGCAAGGGTTCGCTTGGCTCCTACTACTCCATCATCGACTACAAGGCCGTAAACCCCGAGTTTGGCACTATGGAGGATTTCGACCACTTCCTCGCTACGGCTCACGAGCTTGGCCTGAAAGTCATCATCGACTGGGTTGCCAACCACACCTCGCGCGATGCCAACTGGTGGAAAGAGGGCAAGAAGGATTGGTATGTTATGGACGAGAAGACCGGCCTGCCCATTGTGGAGTACGACTGGACCGACATCGCAAAACTCAACTACAACAACGAGGATATGCGCGCTGCAATGCTCGACGCTCTGAAATTCTGGATTGAGAAGGGCGTTGATGGCTACCGTTGCGACGTGGCAATGAATGTGCCCGGCGACTTCTGGAAGAAGGCTTGGGAGGAGGTACGAAATATCAACCCCGAGGTCTATCTCTTGGCTGAGGGCGAGGAGACTTGGCTGCACGAGTCGGGCTTCGACGCTACCTATGCTTGGGAGCTCCACCACATCTTCAACGCTATGGCCAAGGGTGGTAGCGAGACCAAAAATGTGGCTGGCGATGGCACCATCAAGACCAACGCAAAGAGCGTTAAAGACCTGAAAGAGTATATGTTGCGTGATGATGAGAAGTATCCCGCACCCGCTATGCGCCTGATGTTTACCTCCAACCACGACGAGAACTCGTGGGCAGGTACAGAGTTCGAGCGTATGGGCGACGCACACAAGGCTTTGGCAGCCCTGACGTTTGTTTTGCCCAAGTCACAACCCCTCATCTACACCGGTCAGGAGATTGCTCTCTCGCGCCGCTTGCAATTCTTCGAGAAGGACTCCGTTAAGGAGCTTGTTGATTTGGAGTATGGCAAGGAGTATCGCAACTTCTACCACTCACTCTGCTCCTACCGCCACTCCAATAAGGCTTTGGCAGCAGGCGCTGAGGTGGTTCCTGTGCAGTTTGTCGAGGGCGTAGGCGAGAATGTGTTGGCATTTACGCGCCAGAAGGAGGAGAACACCGTTTTGTGCTTGTTCAACTTCTCGGCAGAGCCTACCACCGTTACCCTCACCGAGGCTGAGGCGGGCGACTATAAGTGCCTCTGTGGCAACACTCAGAGCTTCAAGGCAGGCGACAAGGTTGAGCTTGCTGCTTGGGGTTTCAAACTCCTCTCCAAGTAGAACACCTTGCCCTAATACAAACCAAAGGCAGACCCAAGCGGGTCTGCCTTTTTTGTGATCCCGTTGGGATGGGTGTTGATATTCGTTTTTCGCAACGAGTCAAAGCATTATGGGCATTAACCTTTATATGCTCACACGCCACTCACGGCAATTGGTAACTAGGTAATAACAACCGCTTTTAGGTTGTAATTAGAAGCGATGTGATGAGATCCCAAACAAAAAGCCCTCACCGAAGCGAGGGCGTAGGTACAAAGACCTTCGGCATATAGCCTTATTGTGGTAAGATGTAGAAATTCTTACACCACAAATTTACGAAATATTTTCATTCTCCCAACTTTTATTGTTATTTTTACGGAAAATACCTGCAACTATGACCAAAATACTCGGACTTGACCTTGGCACCAACTCCATCGGTTGGGCTATAACTGAACAAAATGAAGATACTTTTACTCTGTTGGATAAGGGTGTTGATATTTTCCAAGAGGGTGTTGCTCGAACAAAATCGGGCGAAGAACCTATGGTTAAAACTCGCACCAATGCTCGTGCGTTGCGTAGGCACTATTATCGTCGCAGACTCCGCAAAATTGAACTATTGAAAGTCCTTGTTAAGCATAACCTATGCCCCCATTTGAGCAAAGAGCAACTCGATGAGTGGAGATACAATAAGAATTATCCTCTGGCTGAGGATTTTTTGCAGTGGTTGCATAGTGGTAGTGGCGATGACCAGAATCCCTATGCCGATCGCTATGTAGCATTAACCAAAACACTCGATTTGAACATCCAAACCGACCGCTATACGCTTGGTCGTGCGCTATATCACTTGGCACAAAGGCGAGGTTTTTTGAGTAATCGAAAGGATGCCAGCAATAGTGATGATGGTGTGGTTAACGGTGCTATCGGCAAGTTGGACAAGGATATGGAGGAGGCTGGCTGTACATATCTTGGCGAGTTCTATTATAAGCTGTTCCTTGCGGGCGAGAAGATTCGCACGGGCGATGGTTATGGTTACGCAGGTCGTGTTGATCACTACGAAAAGGAGTTTAATGCGATTTGCGAAACGCAGAATTTATCTGCCGAGTTGCGCAAGGCGCTGCACCGTGCTATATTCTTCCAACGCCCCCTCAAATCGCAAAAAGGATTGGTTGGTGGTTGTACCTTCGAGAAGAGTAAGGCTCGTTGCCCCATTTCACATCCTCTCTTCGAGGAGTTTAGGATGTGGTCATTTATCAACAACATCAAAATAAAAACTCCATATGATAACGAACTGCGAATGTTGTCGGCCGAGGAGATCGAACAGATAAAGCCACTTTTCTTGCGAAAAAGCAAAGAACATTTCGACTTTGAAGATATTGCCAAAAAGTTGTCGGGCGGCAAGAAGAACTCATACGCTCACATTACCGACAGGGTTGATGCACCCTATAAATTCAACTTCAAGATGTCGCAGAATGTGTCGGGCTCGCCTGTCAGTGCGTATCTGAAAGATATTTTTGGAGATGAGTGGCTCACCACGATGTGTAGCCTTTACACCAAAGGCGAAGACAAAACTCCTTTCCAGATTTTGAATGATGTTTGGCACATTTTGTTCTCCTTTGACAATGATGACAAATTGGGTAATTGGGCTGTGGAGAATTTGCAACTTTCCGAAGAGCAAGTCAAGGTGTTTTTGAAAATCCCCATCAAACAGGGCTATGCTTCTTTGAGCCTCAATGCCATCAACAAGATTTTACCCTACCTGCGTGCGGGTTATCGCTACGACGAGGCGGTGTTTGTTGCCAATTTGGAAAAGGTCGTACCTGCAAATGTTTGGGCAAGCGAAACAAAACGAGTGCAAATTATTGATAATGTGGTTGATACCGTTGCTAATTTTCAGCCTTCAAAACCAGGCGAAACCAAGGAAGATGCTATTTACTCCACCCTGCTTGAATGTGGACTCTATGGCGACGAATTGAGAATGGAGAAACTATATCATCCCTCAAAAGTTGAGTCCTACAAAGATGCACAACCCAACAAAGAGGGACAGCTTCTTCTTGGCTCGCCTCGCACATCTTCGATTCGCAACCCTATGGCTATGCGCGCTCTGTTCCGCCTGCGAGCGTTGGTTAATCAACTATTGAGAGATGGCAAAATCGACAAACATACCAAGATTAACATCGAGTTTGCAAGAGGCCTTAACGATTCCAACAAACGAAAGGCCATTGAGAACTACCAACGAGAAAATGAGAAGAAACGTCAAGAGTATGCCGATGAAATAAAAAAGTTATTCAAGGATGAATGTGGTTGCGACATCATCCCCACCGAAGATGATATCTTAAAATATCAGCTATGGATTGAGCAAAACACACGGTGTCTTTACACAGGCGAACAAATCGGGATTTGCGACTTTATAGGCCCCAATCCAAGGTATGACATAGAACATACTGTGCCACGCTCGCGCGGTGGTGACAATTCGCAGATGAATAAAACGCTCTGCCAGGCACAATTCAACCGAGATATCAAACGCGGGATGTTGCCTTCGGAACTTGCCAATCATAAAGAGATTTTGGCTCATATCGAAGAACTCGGTTGGCAAGCGGAAATAGAAAAACTCGAAAAACAAATTTTCGGTTGTATCCGCTCTGCCAGAAGTGCTGCAACAAAAGATGCCAAAGATAAAGCAATCAAAGACCGCCACTACTATCGTATGAAACTCGACTACCTGCGAGGCAAGTTGATGCGCTTTACAATGACGGAGGTGCCCGATGGTTTCAGTAATCGTCAAGGCGTTGATATTGGTATTATTGGCAGGTATGCCAAAATGTATCTCGAAACGGTATTTGATAGAGTTTATACGATCAAGGGTGCCACAACTGCCGATTTCCGCAAGATGTGGGGATTGCAGGAGGAGTACGCCAAGAAGGAACGTGTAAATCATATCCATCACTGCATAGACGCCATTACAATTGCTTGCATTGGTGCGGGCACCTATGCCAAGTGGGCGCAATTCCAGAGTGATACAGAACGCTACTATTGGCATCGTGACCAAAAACCCGTTTTTGCCAAACCTTGGGATACCTTTACCGAAGATGTAAAGGCTATTGCAGAAGAATTGCTTGTGTCGCACCACACTGCCGACAATCTTCCCAAACACACCAAGAAAAAGTTGCGTGTAAGGGGCGAGATTCAGTATAACGAGAATGGTGAAATAAAGTATATTCAGGGCGACACTGCTCGTGGCTCGTTGCATCAGCAGACCTTCTATGGAGCAATTCAACGAGATGACGAGATAAAATATGTGGTGCGAAAGGCGTTGAGTTCTCTGCAACCTGCCGATGTGGACAAGATTGTCGATGATGCTGTGCGTGAGTGCGTAAAGAGA